>JACCZI010000014.1 GCA_013696015.1 Nocardioidaceae bacterium | reverse complement strand
GTGGGTCCCACGAGGTGACGGTGATCGGGTCGTCGAACGCCAACGGGCCGAGCCCGGTGCGCGCGACGAATCGCTCCCCCACGGCTCGGCGTGGCCCCGGCAGGGGCCGTACGTGGGTCGCCGGCATCCAGGCGCCCTGCTGTTCCCAGGCGGTCACGGTGTCCCACACCGCGACTGGGTCGGCGGCGATCTCGATGTCGACGCTGAACTCACCCTGCATGTCGGCCCTCCTCAGGCAATGGGCCGGTCACGTCGTCAGGGTGCCGTTCGACCGGCCCCCGCTCACGCTCGGCCATCTCGGCTCGCAGCCGGTCCAAGAGGTCGTCCACCTCCGACATCCGGTAGCCCCGCGCCGCGGTGGTGAAGCGGACCGTGCCCAGGTCGTCGGCCCGCAACGGGCGGTCCGCCGGCATCACGACGTCCCGGCGGTCGTCGTACGCGGGCGCCATTTGTTCGCCTCGCATCACGGCGAGGACCACCAGCGCCGAGACGACGACGATCACGACCAGCACGACGACCCATGTCACGGCACCGATGGTTGCACGCCGCAACATGTCGGCCCGCTCAGCGGTGCTCGGCGGCGGCCTTGCGCAGAATCGCCACGGCGTCGTCGACGTCGTCCGTGACATGCAGCACGTCGACATCCGCCGCGGCGACGTTGCCGGCAGCCACCACCACCTCTCGGAGCCAGGCGATCAGCCCGGCCCAGTACGCCGAGCCCATGCAGATGATCGGGAACGACGTGACCTTCTGCGTCTGCACCAGCGTGACCGCCTCGAAAAGCTCGTCCAGCGTCCCCAAACCACCGGGCAGCACGACGAACCCTTGGGCGTACTTCACGAACATCGTCTTTCGCACGAAGAAGTAGCGGAAGTTGATTCCGACGTCGACCCAGGGGTTGAGCCCGACCTCGTACGGCAGCTCGATTCCGAGGCCGACCGACGTGCCGCCGGCCTCGCTGGCACCCTTGTTCGCCGCCTCCATGGTGCCAGGACCCCCCCCGGTGATCACCGCGAAACCCGCATCGACCAGGCGGCGCCCGAGCAGCTCGGCGCTCGCGTACGCAGGGTCCTGGCGAGTTGTACGCGCGCTGCCGAACACGCTGATGGCGGGGCCGAGCTCGGCCAGGGTGCCGAAGCCGTCGACGAACTCCGACTGGATGCGCAGCACCCGCCAGGGGTCGGTGTGCACCCAGTCCGTCGAACCGCCGGTGTCGAGGAGGTGCTGGTCGGTGGTGCTGCGCCCGGCGTGGCCGCGACGCAGCACCACCGGGCCGACGGACTTCTCGCCGACGTTCTCAGCGGGGTCGGGCCCGGGGTCGCTGGTCATTCCCGCAGGCTAACCAGTCGACGTCTGGAACGTCAGGAGAGCCACCGCCGCAGCGTTGCCTCACAGTGGCGCAGCTGGGCGATCGGGACCGACTCGCCGCGGGTGTGGGCCAGGGACGGGTCACCGGGGCCGAAGTTGACCGCGGGCACGCCCAGCGACGTGAACAGCGCCACATCGGTCCACCCGAACTTGGGGTGGACGTCACCGTGGACCGCGGCCACGAAAGCCGCCGCCGCCGGCCGGTCGAGGCCCGGCATGGCGCCTGGCGCCGAGTCGGCGAGCTCGAGGTCGAAACCGTCGAAGACCGCCTCGAGGTGCGCCAGCGCCTGCCGCTCGTCGCGGTCCGGCGCGAACCGGTAGTTGACGCTGACGCGGCACTCGTCCGGCAGCACGTTGCCGGCAACACCGCCGCTGACACCGATGGCGTTGAGCCCCTCGCGGTACGTCAAGCCGTCGATGGTCGGCGTTCGCGGCTCGTACCCGACGAGCCGTTCGAGCACCGGCGCCACGGCGTGAATCGCGTTGACGCCCATCCACCAGCGCGCGCTGTGCGCCCGCTCCCCGCGCACCATGACGTCAACGCGCATCGTGCCCTGGCACCCGGCCTCGACAGCGCCGTTGCTCGGCTCCATCAGGATCGCGAAGTCGGCCTCCAGCAGGTCAGGCCGGGTCGCCGCGAGGTGACCGAGCCCATTGGCCACGGCCTCGATCTCCTCGCACTCATAGAAGATGTACGTCACGTCGCGGGTCGGCTCCGGAACGCTGGCTGCCAGCCGCAGACCGACGGCCACGCCGCCCTTCATGTCGCACGAGCCGAGCCCGTGGAGCGTGTCACCTTCGAGCCGAGACGGCAGGTTGGCGTTGACGGGAACCGTGTCGAGGTGGCCGGCGATCGCGACCCGCTCGGCTCGTCCGAGTGACGTACGCGCGGTCACCGTGTTGCCGGACCGCTCGACATGCAGGTGCGACAGCGGTCGAAGGGCAGCCTCGACGGCGTCTGCGATGGCGGCCTCGTTGCGGCTGACCGACTCGATGTCGACCAGCGCAGCGGTTACCGCAACGACGTCGGCGGACAGGTCGAGCACAGGTTGGGCTGGCGGCATGGCTGCCATTGTGTCGTGTCGTGGCAACCATCGGACGGCCCAGGCGTAGCACGGGTGTGAGGTCCGCGGTGGGGTGCGTCTGGCGGCGCTGATCTGCGCCACCGACCCGGAGGACGTCGCCCAGGAGGCGTTCTGCCGGGTTTTCGTCGCCCGGTCCCGGCCGCACAACATGAGCGACGGCAGTCGAGACATGATCTCGGGGGTTACGTCCCGCCCATGACGATGACGAATACTCATAACGTCAGAGACATGGCCCAGCGATGACGGGGATCCTCAGCGCGTCGTCCCGCGAGGTGCGAGGCTGGCTCGGTGGCGGTGCCCGACAGTCGTGAGGAGGTTGTCGCGGCGTTCGTGCATACACACGGCACCCGGC
>JACCZI010000315.1 GCA_013696015.1 Nocardioidaceae bacterium | reverse complement strand
TCCCACGAGAGGCTGCGGCGACGACTGTAAGGTCGCGTCGTCGTCGAGGGAGGGCCACAGCCATGGTGGAGGTGATGGTCCACCGCATCGACTCCGGCGTCGGTCTGCCCGGCTACGCCCATCCCGGAGACGCGGGCGCCGACCTGGTGACGACCGTGGACGTACGACTGGCCCCGGGTGAGCGGGCCCTGGTGCCCACCGGCATCGCGGTTGCGCTGCCCGAGGGGTACGCCGCATTCGTCCATCCACGCTCCGGCCTGGCGGCCCGCTGCGGGCTGTCGATCGTGAACAGCCCGGGCACCATCGATGCGGGCTACCGCGGCGAGGTCAAGGTGCTGCTCGTCAACCTGGACCAACGAAACCCGGTCGAGCTGTCGCGTGGTGACCGCATCGCGCAGCTGGTCGTGCAACGTGTCGAGCAGGCCGTCTTCACCGACTCCGACACCCTTCCTGCGTCCCGCCGCGGCACCGGCGGCTACGGTTCGACGGGCGGGTTCGTCCCACCGGCCGGGCACGAGGAGGCGAGCAGGTGATGTTCCGTCGACGTGGTGACCGGTCGACCGACCTGGGCCTTGACGGCGACCCCGAGACAGCCGAGACCGGCGCCGACGAGGACGGCGGGTCGACATCGCGCACCGCTCCGACCGACGAGCACCGGCGCGCGGTCGGGCCGTGGGACGCCTCCGAACGTCCGTCGACCACGGACGACTCGGGCGTGGTCGATCTCGGCGGGTTGCTGATCAACGGCCGGCCCGGACTGGAGCTTCGGCTGCAGACCGACCAGGGCACGGGCGTCGTGGTCGCGGCGCTGCTGGTGAGCCCTGACGGTGCGGTCGAGCTGCGCCCGTTCGCCGCCGGCCGCTCGGCGGGCATCTGGGACGCCGTCCGCCGCGACATCGCCGGCGAGGCGGCTCGCCACGGCGGCACGGCGACCGAGGGCGAGGGGGAGTATGGGACCGAGCTGCGGGTGGTGGTACCGCTGCGAGCCCAGGACGGTTCGTCGGTCACGCAGACGAGCCGTGTGGTGGGCATCGAGGGCCCTCGGTGGTTGCTGCGCGCCACCTACCTGGGCAAGCCGGCGATCTCCGCGACCGGCGACGACGTACTGACGCAGACGCTCCGTGACGTCGTGGTCGTGCGCGGCGACGCTGCGATGGCGCCGCGTGATCCGCTACCGCTGCGGCTGCCGCCCAACGCACAGGTGGTCGCGCACGACTCCGACTGAGCGGGTCACGGTGCTGTGATAGGCGGGCGGCGTCGCGACTCGATCGCGGGTTTGAGCTCCTGGGGCCCACTGGTCGCGAGGGGTGTGGATTGGTGGTAGCCGGGCGGGCAGCAAGAAGACCCTCGTACGATGGGGCCATGGCCTACGAGCGTCGGGCGCGGGTGGAGCAACCGGGTCGGCTGAAGCGTGCGCTGGGCCGGATCGCCACGACCACGCCTGAGATCGAAGCGGCGGAGCTCCGTGAGGACGCCGCCGCCGCCGGATGCGAGCCGATCGCACGCTGCGCGGATCGTGAGCTGGTGACACTGCACGGCACACTGCGTACGGTCACGCTGCGGCCGCGGGGAGGCGTCGCGGCGCTGGAGGCCGAGCTGTACGACGGGTCCGGCACCGTGACGCTGATCTGGCTGGGGCAGCGGCGAATTGGCGGCGTGTCACCCGGTCGGCAGCTGACCGTGACCGGCCGGCTGGGCCTGAACCGCGGGCAACGGGTGCTCTACAACCCTCACTACGAGCTGTGCGCGTGAGCTCTCCAGGCTCCGCGGCGGCACCTGCAGGCGTGGTGCCGGCCAGCGTCGAGCAGCTCGTCCGGAGCCGGCTGTCCGCGGCCCTCGGAGGTCGGCGGGGCATGGTCGAGGCAGCTGTCCCGACGATCGCCTTCACCGTGACATGGGTGACCACTCGTGAGCTGCGGCTGGCGCTCGGCCTGAGCGTCGGGATCGCAGTCGCGCTGTTGCTGCTACGGCTGGTCCAGCGCCAGACGCCGCAGTTCGTGCTGAACAGTCTGTTCGGCATCGGGCTCGGTGCGGTGTTCGCGATGCGCTCCGGTGAGGCGGCGGGGTTCTTCTTGCCGGGGATCATCTACAACACCGTGTACGCCTGTGTGTTCGTGACGAGCATCGTGGTGGGGTGGCCGCTGGTCGGCTTCCTGATCGGAAGCGTGACCGGCGATGTCACTGCTTGGCACCGGGACCGCCCGGTCGTACGGCTGTGCAACCGGCTCACCTGGGTGCTGGCGACACCGTGCATCCTGCGGGTCCTCGTGCAGTACCCGCTGTACGTCGCCGACCGGGTCGGCTGGCTGGGTGCGGCCAAGATCGCCATGGGGTGGCCGCTCCAGATCGCCGCCCTGGCGACAATCGCCTACCTGCTCGGCCGCAACAGCACCCCCGTAGCCCCCCGCCCCGCCTGACCATCCGCGACAAGTGGCCCAACCATCCGCGACAAATGGCCCGACGATCCGAGCCTCGGATCGTCAGCGGTGGGGGTGGGCGAAGGGGGAGAGAAGGGCGGCAATCTCGTCCTCCTGCACTTCCGCGGCGACGAAGAGCAGCTCGTCTCCGGCTTCCAACGAACGGTCGGAGTCGGGGGTGTTGATGCCGCCGTCGCGCAGGATCGCTACCAACGCGACGTCGACCGGCCATGGAACCTCTGCGACGCGTTGACCCACGTACGGCGAGTCGTCGGGCAGCGTCAGCTCGACGAGATTCGCGTTGCTCTGACGGAAGGTGAAGAGCCGGACCAGGTCGCCGACGGTCACGGCCTCCTCGACCAGCGCCGACATGAGCCGTGGAGTCGACACGAGGACGTCCACCCCCCACGCTTCGTTGAACATCCACTCGTTGCTCGGATGGTTGACTCTGGCCACCGTGCGAGGAACGGCGTACTCCGTCTTGGCGAGCAGGGAGACCACGAGATTGGCCTTGTCGTCGCCGGTCGCTGCGATGACGACGTGGCAGCGGCCGAGCTCGGCTTCCTCGAGCGACGACATCTCGCAGGCGTCGGCGAGCAGCCACTCCGCGTCGGGAACCATCTCGGACTTGATCGCTTTGGGGTCCTTGTCGATCAACAGAATCTGGTGGCCGTTGTCGAGCAGCTCCTGGGCCACCGAGCGACCCACCGCTCCAGCACCAGCGATCGCGACGCGCATCAGCTCTGCTCCTCCGGGCCATCGGCGAGCGCCGCGGTAACCGCCTCTTCCTGGTCCTCGAGCAGGAAGAGGTTGATCAGGTCGCCCTCCTGGACGACGGTGTCGCCCAGCGGGATCATCCCCGAGCCGAGCCGGGTGATGAACGCCACCCGGGCGCTGGTGCGGTCCTGCATCGACTTCACGGTGTGGCCGACCCATCTCGTCGGGGCCGTGATCTGGTCGGCGCGCACCGTGCCGGACGGATCGCGCCAGAGTGGCTCTGCGTCGCGCGGCAGGATGCGACGAACGATCTGGTTCGCTGCCCACGTCACGGTCGCAACAGTGGGGATGCCCAGGCGCTGGTACACCTCGGCGCGTCGAGGGTCGTAGATCCGCGCGACGACGTTGGCGATTCCGAACTGCTCGCGCGCGACACGAGCGGAGATGATGTTGGAGTTGTCGCCGCTGGAGACGGCCGCGAACGCGCCCGCCTTCTCGATGTCGGCCCGGCGGAGCACGTCTCGATCGAAGCCGAGACCGGTCACGGTGGTGCCCGAGAACGAGTGCCCGAGACGCCGGAACGCATCGGGGTTCAAGTCGATGATCGCGACGTCGTGATCACGTCGCTCGAGGCTGCGGGCCAGCGTCGACCCCACCCGACCACAGCCCATGATCACGACGTGCACGGTGGTGCTCCCGGGCTCTTCTGACGCTGCGATTGGCCACTGGTGACGCTACACCTGCCGGTCGCCGCCGGGCCCGCCACTGTGGTCTAGCATCGCGGCTCGTGGGTATAGCCGACTCGGCGAAGCGCCTGATCGTCGGGCGGAAGCTGCGCAGCACCCAACTGTCGGAGACGTTGCTTCCCAAGCGGGTCGCGTTGCCGGTCTTCGCCAGCGACGCCCTTTCATCGGTTGCGTACGCGCCGGACGAGATCTTCCTGGTGCTCTCTGCAGCCGGGGTCTCGGCGTACACGTACTCGTGGAAGGTCGGCATCGCAGTCGCCCTGGTCATGCTGACGGTGGTCACCTCCTACCGCCAGAACGTGCAGGCCTACCAGAGCGGCGGTGGCGACTACGAGGTCTCGACCACCAACCTGGGCGACAAGCCCGGGCTCGTCGTCGCCAGCGCTCTGCTCGTCGACTACGTGCTGACGGTGGCGGTGTCGATCTCCGCGGCTGCGCAGTACGCCGCCGGGGCCATCCCGAGCCTGATCGGTCACGAGGCGACGGTGGCGGTCATCGCCGTGGCGGCGCTGACCGCGCTCAACCTGCGTGGGGTCCGAGAGTCCGGCACCTTCTTCGCGGTCCCCACCTACCTGTTCATGCTCGCCATCCT
>JACCZI010000307.1 GCA_013696015.1 Nocardioidaceae bacterium | reverse complement strand
CCACCGCCCCGGGCCCGATCCGGGCGCCGGGCATCACCACGCTGCCGTTGACGACCGCCCCCCTCGCCACGACGCCACCCGGGCCGACGACTGAGCCGCCGGTGACGTCCGCGTCGTGGTCGACGTCGGCGCCCTGTTGCACCAGCCGCTCCGACGCGGGGTGTGCGTACGCGGCGGACGTCGCGATGCCGAGCACCAGGTCCACCGAGGCCTGCACCAGCGACATCGGTGTGCCAACGTCGCGCCAGTAGCTCTGGTCCGGGTACCCGATGACGCGGCGGCCGGCCTCGAGCAGGGCGGGGAAGGTCTCCCGCTCCACCGACACGACGCGACCGGCCGGGATGTCGTCGATACAACCGCGCCGGAACACGTAGCACCCGGCGTTGACCTGTGTGGACACCGGCTGCGGCGACTTCTCGAGGAAGGCAGTCACCCGGCCCTGGTCATCGGTCGGGACGCACCCGTACGACCGGGCGTCGGGCACCTCGACCAGGTGCAGCGACACGTCGGCAGCCGCAACGACGAAGGCGCGGACCTGCGCGCCGATGTCGTGACCGGACAGCTGGTCACCGTTGAGGACGACGACCGGGTCGTCAGCGCCACTGCGCAACGCCGATGCGGCGTACCGGATGGCGCCGCCGGTGCCCAACGGCAGCTCCTCTCGGACGTACGTCAGCGTCAGCCCGTACGCCGAGCCGTCGCCGAAGACCGGCCGGAACTCCGCCGCCCGGTACGACGTCGCGAGCACCACATGCTCGACCCCTGTGGTGGCGAGCTTGGCGAGCTGGTGCCCCAGGAACGGCACCCCCGCCACGGGCAGCACGTGCTTGGGACGCCGGTCGGTCAGCGGGCGCAGGCGTGAGCCGAGGCCACCGGCGATGATCAGCGCCTCCACTTCCTCGCTCCTCATCCGCCGGTTTCACCGACACCGACGCTCCGTACGCTGACCGGATGACCCAGGCGCAGCCGATCGGTGCCGTCCTGGACGCTACCGTGACCACCGACCCGAGCCGTCCGCTGTTGACGTACTACGACCACCAGGCCGGGGACCGCGTCGAGCTCAGCGCCGCCACACTGCGCAACTGGGTCGACAAGACGGCGAACCTGCTCGTCGACGTCGTCGGTGCCGGTGCCGGCAGTCGGGTGGGCATCGACCTCCCGGCCCACTGGCAGGCCGTGGTGTGGCTGCTCGCATGCTGGCGGGTGGGCGCGGTCGTCACGTCGGTGGACGGCGTGGACGTAGCGGTGGTCGGGCCGGACCCGCTGATGACGGCGTCCTGGCCGGAAGCGCCGGAGGTCGTCGCGACCGCCCTGCACCCACTCGGTGCCCGCTTCGAGGAGCCACTGCCGGTCGGTGTGCTCGACTACGGGGCCGAGGTCTTCGCCCAGGGCGACACGTTCTCCCCTGGTGTGCCCGTGGCCGCCGGGCTGCCGGGCTGGGACCGCGGTAGCGACCTGCTCGACCAGGCCGCTCTGCTCGCGGCCGGCACGACCCGGTGGGTGGAGCTGGGGCTCACGACCGGTGGGCGGCTGCTCACTGCCACAGACCCGACGACGCTGGTCGGCATCGCGGAGGTCGTGCTGGGGCCACTGCTGGTCGACGGCAGCGTGGTGCTCGTGCGCAACCCGGACCCAGCGCAGTGTGCGGAGCTCATTTCCACCGAGCGCGTCGACGTGTCGGCGGTCGGGGCATCGGCCGCCCTCTAGAGCTCGCCACCCTCGGCGTCGACGTCGTCTTCATCGTCGTAGCGCAGCTTGTGGATGGCGTCCTTGACCGTCCCGTCGAAGGTGAGCACCCCCTGCTCCAGCACGAGGGCGCGGTTGCAGATGCGCTGCACCTGCGTGGTGTTGTGGCTGACGAACACGATCGTGCGGCCCTGGTCGCGGATCTCCTTGATCCGCCGGATGCACTTCTTCTTGAACGGGGGGTCACCGACGGCCAGCACCTCGTCGATGATGAAGATGTCGGACTCCGCGGACACCGCGACCGAGAAGCCGAGCCTGGCGTACATGCCGGACGAGTAGTTGCCGACCGGTGCGTCCAGGAACTTCTCGATGCCGGAGAAGTCGACGATCTCGTCGAACTTGCGGTTGATCTCCGTCTCGCTCATGCCGAGAATCGCGGCGTTGAGGTAGATGTTCTCCCGACCACTGAGCTGCGGGTGGAACCCGGCGGTAACCTCGATCAGGCCGGCGATCGCACCGCGGGTGAGCACGTCGCCGCTGTCGGGCCGCATCACACCCGAGATCAGCTTGAGCAGCGTCGACTTCCCGGAACCGTTGAGCCCCATGAGCCCGATGGACTCGCCCTGCTCGACGGTGAAGGTGACGGTGTCGAGGGCGAGGAACGAACGGTTCGCCTCACGCCCATGGGCCCGAGCGACGAGGCGGCGCTTGAGCGTCCGGGACTCGCGGAGTGTGAAGCGCTTGGACACCGACTCACAGACGATCGCGTCAGCCATCCGCACGCTTCCTGGTCGAACGGCTGCGGGGGCGTGGGGTCACAGGTGCTCCGCGAACCCGGACTCGAGCCGGCTGAAGATCCGTTGCGCCAGCCACACGAAGGCCAGGCACGCGACCAGCATCAGCACCCCACGCAGCTGCAGGTTGTCCGGCTGCACGCCCGTGGCAGGGTCCTCGAGCGTGGGGACCCAGAAGCAGCGCTGGGACAGCATCACCGCGATGGCCACCGGGTTGAGCAGGTAGACCTGCTCGATCCAGTTGCCGTTGGTGCGATCAGCGATCATCTCGAAGGTGTAGATCATCGGTGTCGACCACGTCACCAGATGGGCGATCGTCTCGGTGAAATTCTCGGAGTCGCGGTAGTAGACGTTGAACGCCGAGAACGCCAGCGCCACGGCGAGTGAGAACGTGACGAGGATCGCGACGGACAGGACTCCGGCGACGAGCGCTGGCCCGTCGGGGTGCCACCCGGCGAGCCAGACGGCGATCAGCAGGACGACAAACTGGGGGACGACGTGGTATGCGGTGACCAGCACCGACGCCATCGGGAACATCTCACGCGGGACGTTCATCTTGCGCACCAGCGACTTGTTCTTGGTCACCGACCGGGTTCCGGCGCGCAGCGTCTCGGAGAACGCGGTGACGATGATCATGCCGCTGAAGATGTGATACGGGTACCCCTCGAGGTCTTTGAGGCCGATGACGTACCCGATCACGATCAGGTAGGTGAGGAAGCGGATCAGCGGCTTGATGTAGGACCACAGCAGGCCCAGGAACGACGCCTGGTAGCGGACCCGGAGCTCCTTTTGCACCAGCAGCTTGAGCAGGTACCGGCGCCGGAAGACACCGAAGAGGCCGGTCGAGTCTCCGGGCGGCTGAAGCGGCGGCAGCGACTGCTCGTCGGCGCGGGTGCCGACGGTGCTCACGAGGCGCTACCCCCCGGCGGGCCGGCCGCCTCGAACGTGGCCTCCCAGGACGGCACGGACGACACCTCCGGAAGCGCCGTGCGGTAGTCGCGGGCAAGCCGCGGCCACTCTCGCTGGAACCGCTCATGCACCGCGACCGTGCGGGCCAGCAGGTGTTGGAAGCGGCGCGGGTCGCGCCGGTACCACGAGGCGGCGGTGCCGTCGGTGGTCGACACGATGGCAGAGTCCAGCTGCGCCAAGCGGTACCACTTCGCATCGCGAGCGGCGATCCGGGCCTCGGGGTGCCGGTGGGCGAGGGTCCGCACCGGCAGCAGCTGGCGGACGCCGGCCCGTGCGGCGGCCTTGAGCTGTGCGGGGACGCTGTAGATCTCGGTGGTTCCCCGACCGCGCTTGGGCGGCTTGGTGATCTTGACCGACGGGAACCTGTCCGGGTGCGGCCGCACCTGGGCGTCGGCGTGATGCCCGCGCAGCGCCTTGACCTGAGTCAGCTTGGTGAGAATGCTCGGGTGCAGGTGCTCCGGCCCTTCGAGGATGTCCTCCAGCGCGAGTAGCCGCATCTCCGCCGTGGAGTACTGCATCGCGAGCAGGTGCTTGACCTGGTGGTTGAAGCTTTCGAGCACCACCCGGCCGCCGAAGTCGTAGGGCGAGTGCAGCAGCGCCGCAACGGTCCGGTTGCGCTGGTGGAAGTACGCCTGCCAGTCGAGGGCGTCGTTCTTGTCGGTCCACGGTACGTGCCACACCCCGACGCCCGGCATGGAGACCGTCGGGAACCCTGCCGCACCGGCGCGCACGCCGTACTCGGCGTCGTCCCACTTGATGAACAGCGGGAGCCCGAGCCCGATCTCCTCGATGACGCTCCGCGGGATCAGGCACATCCACCAGCCGTTGAAGTCCACGTCGACGCGTCGGTGCATCCAGCGGCTGGTACGCAGGTTGCGCGTTGCCAGGTCGTGCTCGGGACGCACCCGAGCCGCGGGTCCCCACCAGAAGCGCCACGGGTTGATGGTCTCGCCGAAGCTGTGCAACTGGGACCGCGAGTACAGGCTGAACATGTGGGCGCCGACGAGCGTCGGGCGCCGCGCCAGGTCGCCGAAGGTGATGGCTCGTACCACGCTCTCCGGCTCGACGACGATGTCGTCGTCCAGCAACAGGACGTAGTCGCTTCTCCCGGCCTTGACGGTCTCGTACTGTGCCCGGGCGAAGCCGCCGGAGCCGCCGATGTTGGCCTGCTCGATGACCCGCAGCTTGCCGCCCAGAGCGTGTTCGATGCGGCCGAACTCCGCCTGGTCCCTGACCCGTTCGCTTCCCTGGTCGACGACGATGACCTCGTCGACGACCGCCATGACCGCATCGTCGTCGGCCAGCTGGCCGAGCAGTGGGATGCAGGAGTCCGGCCGGATCACGGTGATACCGACCGTGGCCGTCCCTGACGCGAAATTGTCGCCGGGCACCTCCGCGGTCCATGCCGCGTCCTCGAGCACTGCGTCCTGGGTGCCGGCGAAGACGTCGAACCAGTACCAGCCGCCGTCGCCGAACGGCTTCAGCGGCAGGGCGAACGTGAAGTCCCCGCTGGGCTCGGTCTCGGTCGACTCGGAGGCGACGCGTTGCGAACGCCCGTCGGCGGTGGACCGGTAGACGATCACGGTCGCCGAGCCCGACACCCGCACCCGCAGGTCGACGTACTCGAGGATTGACCACATCCGCCAGTAGCTGGCCGCGAACGCGTTGAAGTACGTGCCGAACGACACTCGCTGGTCGGCCGGGACCCGCAGCCGGTAGCGGTCGAGGATGTTCTCGGGGTACAGCGCGGTCACCGTGTCGCCGCCCGGCGGGTCCTCCCCGTCCTCCGAGGAGACACCGACCGCCGCGCTGTAGTCGACGTACAGCGGCAGCACGTCGAGGTCGCGGTCGGCGGGCAGCACCACGCGCTGCAGGACGCGTCTGCGCGCGGTGCCCGCCTCGCCCTTGGGCGTGGTTGTCGTGCCCGGCGCCGCGGCGGGCGACGAGTCGGTCATGGTCGGGGAGCTCATTCGCTGACGCCTCCGCTGACGAGTGGGGTCCCCTCGGCGAAGTGCGGCCGGATCGTGTTGTCGTACATCGTCAGGGCCGAGCCGATCGCCATGTGCATGTCGAGGTACTTGTAGGTACCGAGCCGGCCGCCGAACACCACCTGTGGCTCGGCCTTTGCCAGCTCACGGTACTGGAGCAGCTTCGCCCTGTCGTCGGCGGTGTTGATCGGGTAGTACGGCTCGTCGGCCTTGTCGGCGAACCGGGAGAACTCGCGCATGATGACGGTCTTGTCCTCGGGGTAGTGGCGCTCGGGATGGAAGTGGCGGGGCTCGATGATGCGCGTGTACGGGACGTCCTCGTCGGCGTAGTTCATCACCGACGTCCCCTGGAAGTCGCCGACATCGGCCACCTCGTACTCGAAGTCGATCGTGCGCCACGCCAGATCCCCGGCGGCGTACTCGAAGTACTGGTCGACGGGACCGGTGTAGACGACGGGCACCGAGCCGACGATGTCGTGTCGTAGGTCGCAGAAGTCGGTGTCGAGGCGGACCTCGATGTTGTCGTGGTCCGCCATTCGGGTCAGCCAGGCGGTGTAGCCGTCGGTGGGCAGCCCCTCGTAGGTGTCGCTGAAGTAGCGGTTGTCGAAGGTGTAGCGCACCGGCAGCCGGCTGATGATCTCCGGCGGGAGGTCGCGTGGGTCGGTCTGCCACTGCTTGGCCGTGTAGCCGCGGATGAACGCCTCGTACAGCGGGCGTCCGATCAGCGACACCGCCTTCTCCTCGAGGTTCCCGGCCTCGTGGCCGGCGATCTCGCCGGCCTGATCGGCGACCAGCTGCCGCGCCTCGCCCGGCGACATGGAACGGCCGAAGTACTCGCAGATCGTGGCCAGGTTGATCGGCATCGGGTAGACGCGGCCCTTATAGGTCGAGAAGACCCGGTGCTGGTAGCCGGTGAACGAGGTGAAGCGGTTGACGTACTCCCACACCCGCCGGTTGGAGGTGTGGAAGAGGTGGGCGCCGTACTGGTGCACCTCGATGCCGGTCTCGGGGTCCGGTGCCGAGTAGGCGTTGCCGCCGACATGGTGGCGCCGGTCGAGCATCAGCACTTTCACACCGAGGTCGCTCGCACAGCGCTCGGCGATGGTGAGCCCGAACAGGCCGGAACCCACGATGACCAGATCTGCGTTCACTAGCACTCTCCAACGTCT
>JACCZI010000302.1 GCA_013696015.1 Nocardioidaceae bacterium | reverse complement strand
TGCCACGTGATCCGCGACCACGAGGAGAATAAGCCGGCGTTCGCGGGGCCGAGGTTCTTCCTGCGGTACGCCGAGCTCGACATGCACCCGCTCGACACCCATGACCGGCGGGAGCTGGCGCAGAGCGCAGCTGGGATCGGGCTGTGCAACATCACCAAGTGCTGCACCGAGGTGTGCCCGGAGAACATCAAGATCACCGACAACGCGATCATCCCGATGAAAGAGCGCGTCGTCGATCGCAAGTACGACCCGCTGGTGTGGCTCGGCTCGAAGATCCGACGCCGCGACGACCGTACCGAGCTCTGATCGGGGCCGCGCCCCCCGCGAACTTCCAATGGCTAAGCGACACTTCCAATGGGTTCCACCCCATTGGAAGTGACCCCATCCCAGGTGAACATGGGATCGGGGCAGCCCCGTCAGCGCGGGTCAGCCGCCGAGGTAGCGGCGGGCCATCTTGGAGACGAACTGGTAGACGCCGTCCTCCTCGGGGGCCAGTGGCCCGGGCGTGTGGCGCGGGCTGTGCATACCCCGCTGCACCGACTCGCAAGCCGCCCAGTCCTGCCGGTTCGTGAGGTCCCAGAAGTCGACGGCGTACGACGGGTCGAAGTCGGGCAGCTCCAGCGCCTCCGGCGGGAAGGCCCACGAGCACTGGATATGCGTCAGCTCCGGGGTCTTGGGCGTGAGCAGGTGCGTCATGACGTAGTCCGGATGCAGGCTGATGAGCAGGTTCGGCAGCATCACCAGGTACATGACCGTCCGCTGCTCCTGCTCGTCGAGCCGGGCCATCACGACACCACCGCTGGTGCCGTCGAGCGACATGGTGTCGGCGCCCTCACGCAGCTCCATCCAGCCGCCGACCCAGTCGCCCTCGGTGTGCAGGTTCTCGCCGCTCTTCGGGGGCGACACCCGGGTCAGCTCGGGATGGATCATCGAGCAGTGGTAGCACTCCTGGTAGTTCTCGACCACGATCTTCCAGTTGGCTGCCACGTCGTACTCATGTGTCACGACCGTGCGCAGGGCGCCTGCGTCGTAGCTGGCCACGATGTCCTCGAGCTCACCCACGTGGTCGCTGAAGTCACCGGACGTGCCGCTTGGGTCCGCGAAGAGCCAGCCGTGCCACTCCACCACCGGAAGGGCGTTCAGGGCATGAGCGGACTTGTCGAACCCCTCGGTCCGCGTGAAGCTCGGCGCCCCACGCAGAGCACCGTCGAGGTCGTACGTCCAGGCGTGGTAGGGGCATACGATCGCGCGGCGCTGCGCACTCTCACCGCAGGGCAACAGCTCGTGTCCGCGGTGCCGACAGGCGTTCTCGAACGCGCGCACGGTCCCGGTCGCGTCTCGCACCACGAGCGCGCTGCTGGTGCCGAGCGAGTACGTGCGCATGCTGCCGCTGTCGGGCACGTCGCTGGATCGGCCGAGGCAGATCCAGCCGGCGAAAATCTGGGTGCGCTCCCAGGCGAGCACCGCCGGGTCGAGATAGGCCGCCTTCGGCAGCATGCGACTCAGCCCGAAGGGCTGCAGACTGTGCTCCAGCTCGGCCCGGTCGAGGGGTGCCGGGGGAACGACTTTCTGCAGGACGCTCTGATTGAACATACAGTCAGAGTAGGCTCCCGGACACAGTTCGGTAAAGCGGCGGGCGGCCCGGTCTCAGCAGCAACGAACATCGCATACTGTGACCGAGCCGGCGCCGGATCGGTCGTCGCCACGAGCGAGGAGAGCGCGTTGGCCATGCACCCCCGGGAGCGCCCGATCTTCGACCGTCGCCGGTTCCTCCGCCATACGCTTTACCTGTCCCTCGGCGCCGCCGCCGGCCCCACCATCCTCGGCGCGTGTGCTGCCGACTCGACCACTACCAGCAGCGCAGCAGCTCTGCCGCTCGCGCGACCCGACAACCCGGTCACCCTCCCGCTGCATGACGACATACCGCCCATCGCCGACGGCCTGGAGCCGGAGAGCGGGACGCTGAAGATCTTCAACTACTTCGACTACATCGCACCGGGAGTCCTCAAGGCGTTCGGCGACGAGTACGGCGTCGAGGTTGAGGTCACGACATTCAACTCGATGGACGAGGCGGTGGCAAAGCTGCGCACCGGACAGGTCAACTTCGACGTGTTCTTTCCGACGCCCGACATCTTGGCCAAGGTCGCGGTCGGCAAGCTGCTGCAGCCGATCAACCACAGCTATCTGCCCAACCTGCGCAACGCCTGGGCGCAGCTGCAGGACCCGTTCTTCGACCAGGGCGCCCGCTACACGGTCCCGTACAACGTCTACACGACCGGCATCGGGTACCGCGCGGACGAGGTCACGGCGATCCCACCGAACGGCTACGACCTGTTGTGGGACGAGCAGTTTGCCGGTGGCATCCACATCCTCGACGACGGTCGCGAGGCGATCGGCATGTCGCTGCTGCGGAGCGGCTCCGACGATGTCAACACCGAAGACCCCGGCCAGGTGGAGGCCGCGGGCGACGAGCTGCAAAAGCTGGTCGCCGCCGTCCAGGCCAAGATCGACATCAGCGGTTACACGGAGGTCCCCGAGGGTCGCGCCACCGTGCACCAGTGCTGGTCGGGGGACATGATCAGCGCCCAGTACTACCTGCCCAACGGCGTCTCACCCGACGTCCTCGGCTACTGGTACCCGTCGGACGAGCCAGGCATGGTCGGCAGCGACACCATCGCGGTCACCGCCGGTGCCGAGAACCCGGT
>JACCZI010000296.1 GCA_013696015.1 Nocardioidaceae bacterium | reverse complement strand
GGGATGTAGAAACCCCCAAGGGCGGCTTGCGTGTCTCGGCATCCGACCTCATCACCGCGCTCGACGAGCTGCTGGCCACCCGCAATGCGATGACACGAACGCTGTTGGGGAGTCCCGCAAACCAGGTGCACACCGCGCCCGCGGTGTAGGTCAGTGGCCGTCAATGCCAGCCTCGATCTGCGAGCGCAACACGCCCGGTGCCTCCACCAGGGACGGTCCGTACCACGTGAGATGCCGCCCGGAGACGAGTGCGCACGGCGTCCCCGGGAATGCCTCGGGCCCGTCCTCTGCCCCGAACTCGTACGGCTCGTCCGGCAGCACCACGAGGTCGTACGCAGGGAGCGCGTCGAGGTCGATGCGCGGGTAGCGGTCCTCGTGGTCGGCCAACACGTTGTCGATGCCCAATCGACGCAAGACGTCGCCGGCGAATGTGTCGCGCCCCAGTGCCATCCACGGCCGACGCCAGATCGGCACCAGCGCCGTGCGCCGAGCACCTCCCGGCACCGTCCGCCAGCTGCGCTCGGCCGCGTCCAGCCAGTCGACCCGTGCCGCGCCGAGCGCCGCGAGCAGCCGCCGCAGCTGGAGCAGCGCCTCCGGCACGGTCTCTGGATCGGTCTGCCACACGGTCAGCCCGGCCTCGCGCAGCGCAGCGATGTCGACGGGCCGGTTCTCCTCGGTATTGACGACGACGAGATCCGGCTGCATCGCGATGACGCCGGCGATGTCGGGGCTCTTGGTTCCGCGCAGTCGTACGACGTCGAGGTCGGCCGGATTGGTGCACCAGTCGGTCGCGCCGACGAGCAAGCCCGGGCAGGTCAGCGCGATCGACTCGGTCAGCGAGGGCACGAGCGACACGACTCGGCGCGGCAGCTCAGACATCGGTGATGCGGATGCCGGCGTGCGACTTGTAGCGACGGTTGATCGCGATCAGGTTGGCCGTCAGCGCCTCGACCTGGGTCGCGTTGCGCAGCCGCCCGGCGTAGATGCCCCGCAGGCCGGGAATGACGTCGACAAGGCCGATGACCAGGTCGGTTGCGGCTCTGTCGTCGCCGAGCACGAGCACGTCGCTGTCGACAGTGTCGAGCCGGACATCGGCCAGCAGGACCGCCGAGACGTGATGAAACGCCGCTACGACATGGGCCTGCGGCAAGAGTGCCTGCGCCTGTTGGGCGGCGCTTCCCTCCGCGACGGCCAGCGGGTGGGGACCGCGCTCATCGAAGCCGAGAGGGTTGACGCAGTCGATCACGACCTTGTCGCGCGTGTACGGCTCGAGCTGCCGGACTGTCGTCGCGTGTGCTTGCCAGGGCACCGTGATCACGACCACGTCCGACCCCTCGGTGGCCGACTCGTTGGCTGCTCCGGCGACGCCAGCTCCGATCTGCGCAGCCATATCGTCAGCGCGGTTCGGGTCCCGCGAGCCGATCACCACAGGGACTCCGGCTTCGGCCCAGCGCCGGGCCAGCCCGCGCCCCTGTGGCCCGGTTCCGCCGACGATGCCAACGCGTACTCCTCCCACGTCCGTCACGGGCGGCATCCTCGCACCTGTGCACGACCTCGCCACGATCCGAGACTTGTGACCCGCAACCGCCCCCACAAATCGCCTGGCCGGTCGCCACCGGATCTGAAACCGTCGTGACCTGTGACCGATCCCGTGGCCGAGCTGCACCCCGAGGAGATGCGTCCACCTCGTCGCTGGCGAGTCGACACCAGCCCCCTGCGTACGTCGCGGAACTTCCGGCTCTTGTGGTCCTCGGGACTCGTGACCTACTTAGGCAGCATCACGACCTACGTCGCGCTGCCCTTCCAGATCAAGGAGCTGACCGGGTCACTGACACTCGCAGGTCTGCTGAGCGCCGCCGAGCTGGTCCCGCTGATCGTCTTCGGGCTCTACGGCGGTGCCCTCGCCGACGCCGTGGACCGGCGGCGCATGGTCGTCGGCTGCGAGCTCGCAATGCTGCTGCTCGCCGGTGTGCTGAGCGTCAACGCGCTGCTGCCCGAGCCGCACGTGTGGCCGCTGTTCGTCATCGCGGGCCTGTTCGCAACGGCCGATGCGCTGCAGCGCCCGTCGCTCGACGCGATGATGGCCAAAGTCGTGCGCCACGACCAGATGGCCGCCGCAAGCGCGCTGGCGAGCATCCGTTACGAGTTCGGTGCGATCCTCGGCCCCGCCTTGGCCGGTTTGCTTCTGACGGTGGGCGACACCTGGATGGCCTACGGCTTCGACGTCGTGACGTACGTCGGGTCACTGCTGATCTTGGTACGGGTCAGCCACGTGTCGGTGCCGGCGGAGGGCGACGTCGCCAGTCTGCGCGGCATCACCGAGGGACTGCGTTATGCGTGGGGGCGCAAAGACCTGCTGGGCACCTACGCCGTCGACGTCCTGGCGATGGTATTCGGGATGACGACGGCCATCTTTCCGTTCGTGGCGACCACCCTGGACGCTCCCTGGGCGGTGGGGCTGCTGTTCGCCGCACCCAGCGTCGGGTCGCTGCTCGTGTCGGCGACCTCGGGTTGGACCGCCCACGTGCATCGACATGGCCTGGCGATCGGGATCGCAGCGGCGTCGTTCGGGGCTGCCATGGTCGGGGTCGGGGTCGCCCCGAACATCTGGGTGGCCCTCGTGGCGCTGTCAGTCGCCGGCGGTGCCGACATGGTGAGCGCAATCTTCCGGAGCACGGTGTGGAACCAAACGATCCCCGACGAGCTGCGGGGGCGCCTCGCCGGCGTCGAGCTGCTCAGCTACTCCACCGGACCGGTCCTGGGCAACGCCAGAGCAGGTCTGATCGCGGCTGGCACGTCGGTGCGGTTCGCAATCATCTCCGGCGGCCTGCTGTGCCTGGTGGCGACGGCGACCGCGACCGCCTGCATGCGGCAGTTCCGCACCTACGACGACCGCCGCAACCCTCATGCGGTCGAGCAACGGCGTGCCCGAGGCGCAGCGGCCCCGTCATAAGCCTCGGATCGTGGGAGGCGCGGTGCTTGTGCGCTGGCAACCCCGTCC
>JACCZI010000277.1 GCA_013696015.1 Nocardioidaceae bacterium | reverse complement strand
GCCCGTGCCCTGCTTCGCGACGACATCGGCCGGCTGGGCGTCGGCTCTCGGGCGGACTTCGCCGTCCTCGACGCGCCCTCGTACCTCCACCTCGCCTACCGTCCCGGGGTCCCGCTCGCGCACGCCGTCTGGCGCGCCGGCCACCAGGTCGCCTGACCGCCGCGGATGGTTAGGGAGGCCGGTGTAGCCTGAGATGCGTACGACAGGGGAGCGCCATCGGGCGCTGAGAGTGCGGACTTGCCGCAGACCCTCGAACCTGCTCCGGTTAGCACCGGCGAAGGGAGTCGGGATCCTCTTGCCACCGGCCATGGGCCGGCGGCCCCCTCCTGCATCTTCGGAGGGTTCCACATGAGTCCTATCCACCGGCGACGCGTGGCCGCTGCAGTCGGCGTGGTCATGCTCACCGCCACCGCCTGCTCCACGCTCGAAGACACCGACGGCAGCGACGACCCCGGCGGCACCGTGGTGCTGGTGACCCACGACTCGTTCGCGGTCAGCAAGGAGCTACTGGCCGAGTTCGAGGAGTCGACCGGTCTCACCGTCGAGACCCGTGCGTCCGGCGATGCCGGCTCGCTGGTGAACCAGCTCGTGCTGTCCAAGGACGCCCCCCTCGGAGACGCCGTCTACGGCATCGACAACGCCTTCGCGTCGCGCGCGGTCAGCGCCGGCATCCTCGAACCGTACGCCTCACCGGGGGCGACCGACCTGGTGGCCGGGCTGGCCTTCGACGACACCAGCCGGCTCACCCCTGTCGACTACGGCGACGTGTGCATCAATGTCGACCGCGAGTGGTTTGCGGACCACGACATACCCGAGCCTCAGACCTTCGACGACCTGGCCGAGCCCGCGTACGAGAATCTGCTCGTCGTCACCGACCCGGCCACGTCGTCGCCGGGGCTCGCCTGGTTGCTCGCGACGGTCGACGCGTACGACGAGGACTGGACCGACTACTGGGCCAGGCTGCGCGACAACGGCGTGCGGGTCTCCGACTCCTGGTCCGACGCTTACTTCACCGACTTCTCCGGTGCCGAGGGTGACGGCTCCCGGCCGCTGGTCCTGTCGTACGCCAGCTCGCCGCCGTACACGGTCGCCAGGGGAGGCGATGAGCCGCCCACCCGGGCGATGCTCGACACCTGCTTCCGTCAGGTCGAGTACGCCGGCGTCCTGGCCGGCGCGGAGAACCCCGAAGGTGCGCAGCAGCTAATCGACTTCATGCTGTCGCAGCCGTTCCAACGGGACATCCCCCAGAAGATGTACGTCTATCCCGCCGTCTCGGAAACCCCCCTGCCGCCGGAGTGGGAGCGGTTCGGCCCGCTTGCCGACGACCCGTACCAGGTCAGTCCGGCCGCGATCGACGCGTACCGTGAGGAGTGGATCCGGCAGTGGACCGCAACGGTAGTCGACTAACGGCAGCTGGCTACGCGCTGACGGCGATTGTGCCGCTTGCGTTCCTCGGTCTCTTCTTCGCGTGGCCGGTGGCGTCGATCATCGGCCGCGGGTTCGTCGCGGACGGGGCGCTGGACCTGAGCGCCTTCAGCGAGGTGATGGCGCGCGAGCGCACCTGGCGGATCATCGGGTTCACGGTCGCCCAGGCCACGGCGGGCACCGCGCTGGCGGTGCTGCTCGGGCTCCCGGGTGCCTACGTGCTGTATCGGTTGCGCTTCCCCGGCCGGACCGCCGCGCGAGCCTTGGTGACCGTGCCGTTCGTGCTACCGACCGTTGTGGTCGGTGTGGCCTTCCGGTCGCTGCTCGTCGAAGGTGGCGCCGTCGGCTCCCTGGGCGCCGACGGGACGTTCGGCGCGGTGGTCGCCGCCCTGGTGTTCTTCAACTATGCCGTGGTCGTGCGCACCGTCGGCTCGATGTGGGCACATCTCGATCCCCGCCCGGAGCAGACCGCCCGCGCCCTCGGCGCGTCACCGTGGCGGGCGTTCCGCGAGGTCACGCTGCCCGCACTGACGCCCGCCATCGCGTCGGCCGCCTCGCTGGTGTTCCTCTTTTGCGCGACGGCGTTCGGCACCGTGCTGGTCCTCGGCGGGCTGGGATATCGCACCGTGGAGACCGAGATTTGGGTGCAGACCACTCAGTTCCTCGACCTTCGTACCGCGGCCGTGCTCTCGGTGGTGCAGCTTGGCGTTGTCGCCGGCAGCCTGGCCCTGGCGGCCTGGTCCCGCCGTCGCCGTGAGGTGGCGTTGCGGCTGCGGGCCGGCGCGACCGACGATCACCTCGTACGTCGCTGCGACCTTCCTCTGGTGGCGTTCACCACCGTCGTGGTGGGGGGTCTGATTGTCACCCCCTTGACGTCGCTGGTGCTGAGGTCGCTGCGTACGCCTGAAGGCTGGGGCCTCGGCAACTACACGAACCTGGCGACGACGGGCTCCCGCGATGCGCTCGAGGTCACGGTGTGGCGGGCTGCGTTGACCTCGCTGCGCATTGCGGTCGACGCCACCTGGATCGCCATGACCGTCGGCGTCCTGATCGCCTTTTTGTTGTCGCGCCGGCCGCGCCAACCGGCCGCCCGGCGCACGATCGGCGTCCTGGACGGCCTGTTCATGCTGCCGCTCGGGGTCTCGGCTGTGACCGTGGGCTTCGGTTTCCTCATCACGCTGAACCGGCCACCGGTCGACCTGCGCTCGTCGATCGTGCTGGTGCCGATCGCGCAGGCCCTGGTGGCGATCCCGCTGGTCATCCGGACACTGCTCCCCGTGCTGCGGGCTGTTGACCAGCGGCTCCGCGACGCGGCGGCGGTGCTCGGTGCCAACCCCCGTTGGGTGTTCACCGCTGTCGACCTGCCGGTGCTGGGGCGCTCGCTGGGTCTTGCGGTGGGATTCTGCTTCGCGGTCAGTCTCGGCGAGTTCGGCGCGACCAGCTTCCTATCACGCCCCGACCGGCCCACACTGCCGGTGGTGATCTTCCGGCTGATCGGCCAGCCCGGCACCGGCAACCTGGGCATGGCGCTTGCGGCGTCCGTCGTCCTCGCGATGCTGACCACGGGGGTGATCGCCGTGGCCGAGCGACTGCGGGTGCACTCCGCGGGAGCCGACCTATGAGCGGGCTCGCGGTCCGCGACCTCGTCGTCCGTTTCGGTGCCACGACGGCCGTCGATACGGTTTCCCTTGACATCGAGCTCGGCACGGTCGTCGCCCTACTCGGTCCCTCCGGCTGCGGCAAGTCCACACTTCTGCGGGCGGTCGCGGGACTCGAGTCGCTCACCGCAGGAAGCGTCGCCTGGGGCGGTGCCGACCTGGCCGGCCTCCCCGTGCATCGGCGCCGTTTCGGGCTGATGTTTCAGGACGGCCAGCTGTTTCCGCACCGCGACGTCGGAGGCAACGTCGAGTTCGGGCTGCGGATGGCGGGGGTCGACCGGGCCGAGCGGGCCGAGCGGGTTGCCGAGCTGCTCGAGCTGGTGGGGCTCGCGGGCTACGAGCGCCGCCCCGTGTCGACCCTGTCCGGAGGGGAGCAGCAGCGGGTGGCCCTTGCCCGGTCGCTCGCGCCGCGACCGGAGCTGCTACTCCTCGACGAGCCGCTCTCGTCGCTGGACCGCACCCTCCGTGAGCGCCTCGTGGGGGAGCTGTCGGCGATCCTCTCGAAGACCCGCACGACCGCTCTTTACGTCACCCACGACCATGACGAGGCCTTCACCGTTGCCGACCAGGTCGCGGTCATGGCGGCCGGACGGCTGCTGCAGACCGCTCCGCCGCAGCGGCTGTGGCGGCACCCCGCCGACCGGTCGGTGGCGGCGATCCTCGGCTACCGCTGGTTCGCGCCCGCGACTTCGCTCGGCCTCGACGGGGCAGCAATGGCCGCTCTGCGCCCGGAGTCGCTGGTCGTCGACGTCGAGGGGTCGCTCACCGGCCGGGTACTCGACCATCGCTTCACTCGCGGCGGCACCACCGTACGGGTCGACGTCGACAATCTCGGCGAGGTCGAGGCCCGGACGCCACACCTGGATCCTCCGACGGTTGGCGGTCTGGTGCGGCTGCGAGTCGAACCGGCAGCCGTCGCGCTGTTCGGCTGAGCGAGGACGGCGCTCGCCATCGGCGCTGCCTCGCCGGCGGCCCGTCACGAAGATGCGTCCTGACCACCTCGCTGCTGCCGGGTCGTGCTCCCCTCCTACTCACCTCGCTACCGTCGACCACGTGCAGCCGTGGGACGAGTCCACCCGGTGCGTCCTCCGCCTGCCGTCCGGGCGGCTGGTGAGGGGACGAGGGCTGCGGCAACCACTTCCCTTTGGACCGTTGCCCCAGTTCGCGCTGTACCTGCAGGGCAAACCGCCGCCGCCCGTCGCCTGGGAATCTCGGTGGCTGAGGTGGCCGGACTGGTGGTTGCCCGCTGATCCGTCCGAGGCCCGACAGGCCCTGGCCAACCTGTGGCAGCGGGCCGCGAGCGAGCGGGTCGAGGTGGCATGCAGTGGGGGGCAGGGCCGTACCGGCACCGCACTGGCGTGTCTGGCTGTGCTCGACGGTGTGTCCGCCGCGGAAGCGGTGGGCTACGTGCGCGAGCACTACAACCTGCGGGCAGTCGAGACGCCCTGGCAGCGCCGGTTCGTCGCTCGCTTCGAGCGATGAGTCGTTCGCGCTGCG
>JACCZI010000265.1 GCA_013696015.1 Nocardioidaceae bacterium | reverse complement strand
CCGCGGTGGACGCCGCCGTCGTAAGCCGGCGTCCGGCGCCGTCGAGACCGAGGCAGTCGTGCCGGGCGGGCAGATCGTCGAACCCGACACTGCTGATGAGACACCGGCCGGCGAGGACGTCGAGGTGACCAGCGAAGGCGGCACGCGTCGGCGGCGCCGCCGGCGGCGTCGGGGCGAGGAGGGCGACACCTCGCCCGACGACCCCGCCAACACCGTGGTCCGGGTCCGCGAGCCACGCCGCACCAACGACGAGATCACCAGTGTCGAGGGCTCGACCCGCCTCGAGGCCAAGAAGCAGCGCCGCCGGGAGGGCCGCGACGCGAGTCGACGCCGGGTCCCGATCGTCAGCGAGGCCGAGTTCCTCGCCCGCCGCGAGTCGGTCACGCGTGAGATGGTCGTCCGACAGCGCGCCGACGTGATGCAGATCGCGGTCGTCGAGGACGGCGTGCTCGCCGAGCACTACGTCGCACGCGAGTCGCAGACATCGATCATCGGAAACGTCTTCCTCGGCCGGGTGCAAAACGTGCTCCCGAGCATGGAGGCAGCGTTCATCGACATCGGCAAGGGCCGCAACGCGGTCCTGTACGCCGGCGAGGTTGACTGGAAGGCGCTCGGTCGTGACGGCAAACCGCGCAAGATCGAGGATGCGCTGAAGTCCGGTCAGCCGGTGCTCGTGCAGGTGACCAAGGACCCCGTCGGCCACAAGGGTGCCCGTTTGACCAGCGCTATCAGCCTGCCCGGCCGGTTCTTGGTCTACGTGCCGGATGGCCATACCAGCGGCATCTCGCGCAAGCTGCCCGACATCGAGCGCAACCGCCTCAAGTCGCTGACAAAGGGGCTGCTGCCCGAGGACGCTGGCGTCATCATCCGTACCGCCGCCGAAGGTGCCACCGAGGAGCAGCTCACCCGTGACGTGACCGGCCTCACCGCCCGTTGGGACGACATCTCCGCCAAGGCCAAGGGCGGCCGAGCGCCGCAGCTCCTGTACGGCGAGCCGGACCTGATGATCAAGGTCGTGCGCGACCTGTTCAACGAGGATTTCCGGCGGCTCGTCGTCGACGGTGACGACGCCTGGGACATGATCGAGGCGTACGTCACCCACGTGGCGCCGGATCTGCGTGAGCGGCTGGAGCGCTGGAGCCCGGACGAGAAGAACGCCGCTGACGTCTTCTCCGCGTACCGCATCGACGAGCAGATCGCCAAGGCGTTGGACCGCAAGGTGTGGCTGCCCAGTGGTGGGTCGCTTGTGATCGACCGCACCGAGGCCATGACGGTGGTCGACGTCAACACCGGCAAGTTCACCGGCTCCGGGGGCAACCTCGAGGAGACGGTGACCAGGAACAACCTGGAGGCGGCCGACGAGATGGTGCGTCAGCTCCGGCTGCGCGACATCGGCGGCATCATCGTCATCGACTTCATCGACATGGTGCTCGAGAGCAACCGTGACCTGGTGCTCCGTCGGCTGATCGAGTGCCTAGGTCGCGACCGGACCCGGCACCAGGTCGCCGAGGTGACCTCGCTCGGCCTGGTCCAGATGACCCGCAAGCGCATCGGGACCGGGTTGCTGGAGGCGTTCAGCTCGCCATGCGAGCACTGCCAGGGCCGCGGGCTGCTGATGCACACCGAGCCGGTCGAGCAGCGAGCCACCAGCGACGACGGACCGCGCTATACCAAGCGCCGCGGCAAGTCCGATGGCACCGCGTCCGATGGCACCGCGTCCGATGGCACCGCGTCCGACGCCGCCATCGTCGAGCCGTCCCCGCAATTGGCGGGAAAATGACCTGGCGAGGCGAGATCCGCGTCACCTTCCCGCCAATTGCGTCAACGCGGCGTTTTTGACCGCGGCACCAGGGTTTCCGTAGACTCGACTGTTGGCGCTCGCCCATCACAGGCCGGCGCCGCTCCCGTACGTCGAAGAGAGTGAGCGCGCCGTGTACGCGATCGTCCGCAGTGGCGGCCAGCAACAAAGGGTCGCGGTTGGCGACGTCATCGAGATCGACAAGGTCGCGACCCCGGTCGGCGAAAACCTTCGGCTGGCGGCCCTGCTGGTCGTTGACGGCGACGCGGTGACGTCGGACTCCGACGCGCTGGCCAAGGTGGCGGTGACTGCCGAGGTGGTGGGAGCGACCAAGGGGCCGAAGATCCACATCCTGAAGTACAAGAACAAGACCGGCTACCGCAAGCGCCAGGGGCACCGTCAGAAGTACACCCAGGTCAAGGTCACCGACATCACCAGCTGAACACGAGCGAGGATCGAGATGGCACACAAGAAGGGCGCCGCGTCCACCCGGAACGGTCGCGACAGCAACGCCCAGCGCCTCGGTGTGAAGCGCTTTGGCGGGCAGGTGGTCGGCGCCGGTGAGATCATCGTGCGTCAGCGCGGAACACACTTCCATCCCGGCGCCGGGGTCGGGCGCGGCGGCGACGACACCTTGTTCGCGCTCGTCGAGGGCGCAGTCGAATTCGGCACCCGTCGGGGGCGTCGTGTCGTGAACGTCGTGCCAGCCGACGTCGGCTGACACCACCCGGATGGCGGTGCCGACATTCGTCGACTCGGTCGTCCTGCACGTGGCCGGTGGGCGAGGTGGCAACGGTGTGGCCTCGGTACACCGCGAAAAGTTCAAACCGCTCGGCGGTCCTGACGGAGGCAACGGCGGTTCCGGCGGTGACGTCCTGCTGCGGGTCGATCCCGATGTCACGACGCTCATCGACTATCACCAGGAGCCGCATCGACGTGCCGGTCACGGCGGCCACGGGAGTGGCGATCACCGCTCCGGCGCCCGTGGTCAGTCCCTGGTCCTGACCGTCCCGGACGGAACCGTCGTACGGGCGGACTCGGGCGCGGTGCTCGGAGACCTGGTCGGCGCCGGGACCGAGCTCGTCGTCGCATCCGGAGGACGAGGCGGCCTCGGCAACGCCGCTCTTGCGTCGAGCAAGCGCAAGGCCCCCGGCTTCGCCCTGCTCGGTGAGCCGGGGGAGAGCCGGACCATTGCCCTCGAGCTCAAGGTCGTCGCCGACGTGGGCCTCGTGGGATTCCCGAGCGCCGGCAAGTCAAGCCTGATCGCGGCGCTCTCGCGAGCCCGGCCGAAGATCGCCGACTACCCGTTTACGACCCTGGTGCCCAACCTCGGGGTGGTGACCGCGGGCGATGTGACGTTCACGGTCGCCGACGTGCCCGGGCTGATCGAGGGTGCCAGCGAGGGCCGCGGACTGGGCCACGACTTCCTCCGCCACGTCGAGCGGTGTGCCGCGCTGGTGCACGTCGTCGACTGCGCGACGCTCGAACCCGGTCGCGACCCGCTGAGTGACCTGGCGACGATCGAGCGCGAGCTCGACCGTTACGGCGGCCTCGAGGACCGGCCCCGACTGGTCGCGCTCAACAAGGTCGATGTGCCGGAGGCCCGCGACTTGGCCGAGATGGTCCGGTCCGACCTCGAGACGCAGGGGCTCAGAATGTTCGCGGTCTCTGCAGCGAGCCACGAGGGGTTGCGCGAGCTCGCGTTCGCGATGGCCCAGGTCGTCACTGCCCGTCGGGCCGCGGCGCCGCCGGCGACGCCGACGCGCATCGTGCTGCGGCCGGCTGCGGTCGAGGGCGAGCCGTACTCGATCGAGCGCCTCGATGGGCAGTGGCGGGTACGCGGTGAGAAGCCGGTGCGCTGGGTTCGCCAGACCGACTTCGGCAACGACGAAGCCGTCGGCTACCTCGCTGACCGGTTGGCCCGACTAGGGGTCGAGCAGAGACTGCTCGAGCTGGGGGCCGAACCGGGTGACGACGTCGTGATCGGTGAGGAGGGCAACGCCGTCGTCTTCGACTTCGATCCTGCGGTCGAGGCGGGCGGCGAGGTCCGCCACGGTCGGCGTGGTCAGGACCCGCGACTCGAGCGAACCTGAACCGACTCGGATATTCGCCCCCACGCGACGCGTCGGTGCCCGAGAATGTGGAGCGAGAAGATCCAACGCTGACCCTGGGAAATTTTGTGCCCAACGCCCTGCGCTTCTGGCACGTCACCCTGACGCTTGCGGGCGAAAGCCGCGACCGTCAGCAGGTGAAGGCGTCCCTGGCTCGACTCGGAGACCAGCATGCGTTCCTGCACTCCCTGCGGTTTTCCTCCAACCGCGCCGAGATCTGCTACTGGGAGGAGGCCGGGCAGATGTTGGATGCGGCAGCGATGGCGCTGCGCGTCTGGGACGAGCATCGTCGCAGCGCGGACCTGCCCCGCTGGGAGGTCGTGGGTCTGGAGATCCTCGAGCGTGAGACGTTCGGAACCAGGGAGGACCTGCGGCGGGTGCTGGTAGGCCAGGGTGCTCGCCGACTGGAGCCGGTGCCGTTCTGAGCGACGGACGATTCGGCGCCGGCAGGGGAGCGGTAGATTACCGTCATGTCCATCCTGACTGCCGCGGCCGAGGGCACCGAGCAGACCCGTGAGCTGCCGCTGCCTGCGCTGGTGATCGGGTTCATCGCCTTTGGCATCTTGCTCGCGCTGCTGTTCGTGACGCTGAGCTTCGGCAAGGGCCGCCCGCACACGTGACGTGACCGCTGCTGAGACCGACCTGCCGGGCCGCCGTCATCGCGTCGGCATCATGGGGGGCACCTTCGACCCCATTCACCACGGGCACCTGGTCGCGGCCAGCGAGGTGCAGGCGTGGTTCGGTTTGGACGAGGTGGTGTTCGTCCCGACGGGTACGCCGTGGCAAAAGAGCGACCGGGCCGTGTCCGACGCGGAGGACCGCTACCTGATGACGGTGGTCGCAACCGCGGCTAACCCGCGGTTCCGGGTGAGCCGGGTGGACATCGAACGCTCGGGTCCGACGTACACGATCGACACCCTGCGCGACCTGCACGAGCAGCTGGGCGACGACGACCTCTACTTCATCACCGGGGCCGACGCGCTGGCGCAGCTACTGACCTGGCGCAGCCACGCGGAGCTGTTCGAGCTGGCCCAGTTCGTCGGCTGTACTCGTCCCGGCCACCGGATCGAACAGGCAACGATGGACGGGTTGCCACGCGACCGCGTCACGCTCGTCGAGATCCCCGCGTTGGCCATCTCGTCGACCGACTGCCGGGAGCGGGTGCAGCGTGGCGAGCCGGTCTGGTACCTCGTGCCGGACGGGGTCGTGCAGTACATCGCGAAGCACCACCTGTACTCCTCTCCTCCCGGTGTCCCAAGCCGTACCCCCCAAGGAGCCGTGTGACCGCCACCGAACGAGCCCGCCAGCTGACCATCGCCGCCGCTGAGGCGGCAGCGGACAAGCTGGCCGACCAGATCGTCGCCTTCGATGTGTCGGAGCAGCTGGTGATCACCGACGTGTTCGTCTTGTGCTCGGCGAGCAACGACCGGCAGGTACGGGCGATCGTCGATGCGGTGGAGGAGCGGTTGCGCCTGCTCGATGCCAAGCCGGTACGCCGCGAGGGGGAGCGGGAGGGACGGTGGGTGCTGCTCGACTACATCGACATCGTCGTGCATGTGCAGCATGAGGAGGAGCGCTCCTACTATTCGCTCGATCGCCTCTGGCGCGACTGCCCGGTTGTCGACCTACCAGAGTCGGTCACGGCTGGAGGGCGTACGACGGACTCCCGGGAGTGAAGCGTCGCATCGTGGTGTGGCGTCACGGGCGCACCGAGTGGAACGCCCGCGGCCTGGCGCAGGGCCAGGAGGACGTGGTGCTCGACGAGGTCGGGGTTCGTCAGGCGGAGGAAGCGGGCGGGAGGGTGGCGGCGCTGGCGCCCGCGCGGATCATCTCCAGCGACCTGCAGCGGGCCACCGCGACAGCGGCGGTTCTCAGCGAGCTGTGCGGTGTGCCGGTCGAGCTCGACCCGCGGCTCCGAGAGATGCACCTAGGAATCCGGCAGGGGTTGACGCTGCGCGAGGCGTTCGACCGGTGGCCGGCGCAGATGCATGCCTGGCGGTCCGGGGCCGACGTCCGCCTCGAGGGCGGCGAGACGTACGCCGAGACCGCCGGCCGGGTCGCGGCGGCGCTGGAGGACGTGCAGGCTGCGCTCGCGGACGGCGACACCGCCGTCGTGGTGTCGCACGGTGCCGCGATGCGGGTGGGCATCTGCCACTGGCTCGGCTTCCCCCAGCCGCTATGGGGTCGGTTCGGCGGCTTCTCCAACTGCTCGTGGACGGTCCTCGAGGAGGACCGCCTCGGCTGGCGGATGACCGAGTGGAACGCGGGGTCGCTGCCCGAACCGGTGCTCTCCGACGACCCCGGTGAGGCCGACGGCGCCGGCTGAGTCAGCCACGAAGGGTTGGGCGACCCGAGGTGGCGGGCGCTGGTGCCCATTCGGAGGTGTGCTGCGCAGCGGCTATGCTGTCGTGGCCCGTTCGGGCACCCGGGCCAGCAGGTCCACGGGGCTGTGGCGCAGCTGGTAGCGCACCTCCATGGCATGGAGGGGGTCAGGGGTTCGAGTCCCCTCAGCTCCACCACAAAGACGCAGTTCACACGCTGTTTGGCTCCTCTCGAAGAGGTGCTGCAAGCGCTCCGAGGCAAGATCTAGAGCCATTTGGAGCAGAACCCTTGAACTCATCAGGAGCGTGATGCTCATGATCGAACGTCTATGGGTGGCAAATCCGCAGCACTGTGTGGCGTCACCGCAGGGGCCGTTCCACCTGGACGCCAGCTCAGGTGCCCGATGGTGACCCGCCCTGGTGTGGAACCTGCGGAGGCACCCTCTTGAGGGGGCCGTCGACGAGCGCGTCTAGTGCCGCGCGCAAGGACTTGGCCCTGGCAAGACTGCGCATCTCGTGGAGTGCGACATCCCTAGTCAACCGCTAGGGCGCCGCAGAGAACTGTGACAGCAGTGCGGTGCGTCCGGGCCGGGTACCCATGAGTGCCGGCATGGCCCACTGCAGGTGCAGCACGAGAGGCAGAGACGCCTTGAGGAAGGTGCTGAACCAGCGCAGCTCCCCGGGACTCCAGAACCCGCCCCGGTCGAGCGCGACCGTGTCGCCGCCGATGCCGCGTCGCGCCAGTTCGAGCACGCGACCGCGTCGGTGAAGGCAGCGATCGTGACCTTGCCAGGCAACGGCGCACTGTCACCAAAGCCGGGTAGGTCGATCGCCACCACCTCGCGGTGGAGAGCCAGGTTGTCCCAGGAGGGGGACCATGAGGGTCAGCTGGCGCCGAGGCTGTGGACGAGGAGCAGCGGCGTTCCGCTGCCTCGCCGCTCAACGTTCAGTGCGAACGTGCTCACTTCACCGCCAAAATCTCAGCCATGCGGATGTCCGGGTCGCTGACGAGCAGGTCCGGCCCGACCTGGCCGAGTGCGGTCGGGATCTGCCCGTTCAGGTGCGCCTGGCGATCGTCCTCGCCCTCGAAGGTGTCGAAGATGCCGTACGTCGTCTCGCTGAGCTTGAAGGCGTACCAGGTCACCGTCCCGGACTCGGCCAGAGCCAGCTCGCGCCCCTGCCTGAGGAAGTCCGCGAGCTCCTCACCCTTCCCCGGCTTGGCCTCGAGCAACGCCAGCAGCCCTCTGTCGACAGTCATCGTGAATCCTTTCGTGGTCGGTTCCTTCCACC
>JACCZI010000236.1 GCA_013696015.1 Nocardioidaceae bacterium | reverse complement strand
GCAGTCGGTGGTGCGGCTCCCCCTGGCCCTTGTCCTGGCCGTGGCACCGCTGCTGGCAGGCGTCATCGGGGCACACCGGTTCCGCGTCAACGCCGACGTGACGCTGACCTACAGTGGGGCACAGTTCACGTTCGTCCTCGCCGCTGTCCTCATTACTGCGGCGGGGGCCGCCGCCTACCGGCACATGGACGACCGACCGGGAGAGTCGTTGCGCGAGCAGCTGAGCCGAACGAGCCGTACGTCGGCGGAGGAGGTCCCGCCGCGCTACGCACAGTCGGGGATCTTCATCGCACTCGAGGGCGGTGAAGGTGCCGGCAAGTCGTTGCAGGCCAAGCTTCTCGCCCGGTGGCTCCGCAACGACGGTTACGAGGTGGTGTCGACCCACGAGCCAGGTGACACAGCGGTGGGCTCGACGCTTCGATCGGTCCTCCTCGACCCCGCCACCGGCGCCCTGTCGGACCGGACCGAGGCGCTGCTCTACGCCGCCGACAAGGCCGAGCATGTCGACACCGTCATAGCACCTGCCCTGGCTCGCGGCGCGGTGGTCATCACCGACCGCTACGTCGACTCGACGTTGGCCTACCAGGGTGCGGGCCGGGCGCTGACCCGCCACGAGGTGGAGCGCGTTGCCCGCTGGGCCACCGGCGGCCTGCGGCCCCACCTCACGGTGCTGCTCGACGTCGACGCCACGACCCGGGCCGCCCGAGCCGGAGGAACCGACCGGCTGGAAGCTTTGCCGGCCGACTTCCACGAGCGGGTTCGGGAGTCCTTCCTCGACATCGCTGCCGCCGACCCGGAGCACTACCTGGTTGTCGACGGCTCCAACGGCCGGGACGCGATCGCGGCCGAGGTGCGCCGCAGGGTGGAGCCACTGCTCGAGGGGGCCCGGAAGGTCAGCGGCGTACGGGACGCGCCGTGACCGTCTGGGACGACCTGGTTGGCCAGGCACAGCTGACGCAGACGCTGCGCTCGGCGGTGGCCGCGGCCGACGCTCGGCTGCAGGGCGGGGACGGTCGGGGTATGACCTCGGCGTGGTTGTTCACCGGCCCTCCCGGGTCTGGCCGTTCCAACGCGGCTCGGGCCTTCGCCGCGGCGCTGCAGTGCCAGAGCGGTGGTTGTGGCGAATGCCAGGACTGCCGGACGGCGCTGCACGGCTCGCACCCCGACGTGCGGCTCATCGTCACCGACATGTTGAGCATCCGGGTCGACACCGTCCGAGAGCTGGTACGCAGCGCAGCGCTGATGCCGTCGCGAGGGCGCTGGCAGGTGGTGGTCGTCGAGGACGCCGACCGGCTCACCGAGGACGCCGGCGACGCGCTGCTGAAGAGTCTGGAGGAGCCGGCGTCGCGGACCGTGTGGATGTTGTGCGCGCCGACCGCCGAAGACGTCTTGGTAACGATTCGCTCCCGCTGCCGGCTGCTCGTCTTGCGGACACCGCCGGCCGACGCCATCGCATCGATGCTCGCGGGTCGAGACGGGGTCAGTCCGGAGGTGGCGGCGTTCGCTGCGCGCGCCGCTCAGGGGCACATCGGCAAGGCGCGGGCGTTGGCCCTCGACGAGTCCAACCGCAACCGGCGCCGCGAGATCGTGGCGATCCCCGGCTCGCTGGTCGAGCTGGGCGCGTGCCTGGTGGCGGCATCAAACCTGCACGAGGTGGCCCAGGAGCAGGGCGAGGCGGTGGCGGCCCGGCTCGACGCGACGGAGGTCGCCGACCTCGAGGCGATCTACGGCAGTAACCCACGCGACGGCCGTGCCCGCGGCTTCTCCGGTGCGGCGTCGACGCTGAAGAAGGACCAGGCCAAACGCAAGACACGGGTGGTCCGCGACAGCATCGACGGCGCGCTGATCGACCTGCTCTCGCTCTATCGCGACGTGCTCGTCGTCCAGGCCGGGGCGCACACGCCGCTGGTCAACGACGAGGTGCGCGCCGACATCGACTCCCTGGCCAGACGCGGGTCGCCGGACGCCACGCTCGCTCGGATGGAGGCCGTGCTGCGCTGCCGGGAGGCCATCACCGCAAACGCCGCCCCACTGCTGGCGCTGGAGGCGATGATGCTCGACCTCCGACTGTGAGTCTGTGGACAACACCGTACGCAGCATGCCCCGGCTGCCTACTCTGAGAGCGTGACCGTCGTAGCGAGGGGGCAGACGTGACGCCGAGACGCACGGCACGTGTGGTGGCCATGGCAGTGGTGGCGCTGCTCGTTCCCGCAGCCTGCGCCGGCGCGACCGACCTCGTGACGGTCGACGAGACGACGTCTGAGCCGACGAGCGAGCCGACATCTGAGCCGACCAGCGAGCCGACACCGAGCGAGCCGCCGAGCGAGGGGGGGCCGACCGGCTCGGAGCCGAATCGCCTCGAGCAGTTCTACTCCCAGCAAGTCGACTGGCAGGACTGCGGCGACGGCTTCGAGTGCGCCACCGTCCAGGTCCCGCTCGACTACGAGGATGCCGGGGCCGGAACCGTAGACCTGGCGTTGAGGAAGGCGCCGGCAACCTCGGACTCCGACCGCATAGGCACGTTGTTCCTCAACCCCGGTGGACCCGGCGGCTCGGGCATCGACTACGTCGACCTCTTCTTGCCGGACGTCAGCGCTGACCTGCGGGCGCGCTACGACATCGTCGGCTTCGACCCACGCGGCGTCGGTACGAGTGACCCGGTGGAGTGCTTGAGCGACACAGAGCTCGACACCTTCATCGCCTACGACCCCGACCCCGACACGGGCGTCGAGGTGCGACGGGCAACCAACCTGGTCCGCCAGCTGGGTCAGGGATGCGAGCAGAACACCGGCGCGCTGGCCGCGCACGTCTCGACGATCGAAGTGGCCAAGGACCTTGACGTCCTCCGCGCCGTCGTCGGCGACGACACCCTGCACTACTACGGAGCCTCGTACGGCACGTCGATCGGCGCTACTTATGCCGAGCTCTTCCCCGACACTGTCGACCGGATGGTCCTCGACGGAGCGCTCGACCCGCTGCTGTCGATCCAGGATCTCAACCTGCAGCAGGCCGAGGGGTTCGAGACCGCGCTGCGCGCGTACGTTGCCGACTGCCTCGCCTCCGGCGACTGCCCGCTGGGCAGCAGCGAGACCGAGGTGATCGGCCGGATCGGTGACTTCCTCGAGAGCCTCGACGCGAACCCGATCCAGACCAGCGACCCTGAGCGGCCGCTGACGCGGTCGCTCGGCTTCTACGGCATCGCGGTGACCTTGTACAACGAGTCGTCCTGGACCTACCTGACCCAGGCGCTGCCGCCCGCCTTCGACGGCGACGGGTCCGTACTTCTCGCTCTCGCCGACTTCTACGTCGATCGCGAGGATGGGGTCTACGCCACCATCTCCACCGAGGTCAACTACGCTGTCAACTGCCTCGACCACCCTGTCGACATCAGCGTGCCGGAGATCGAGGCGTCGGAGCCGGAGTATGAGCGGGTCTCGCCGGTGTTCGGCCGGGTGTTCGCCTGGTCGCTGCTCGGCTGCAGCAACTGGCCGATCGAGGCGACCCAGGAAC
>JACCZI010000233.1 GCA_013696015.1 Nocardioidaceae bacterium | reverse complement strand
GGCCGGGGCAGTCCGGGTATGTCGTGGCTCCCGTCGCGCGCCGCCGGAGGTCGCGGCGGCATGCCATCAGGCGCCGGACGTGACGGGCGCTGCATGCCCTGCGTGGACGAGAAGGGGTTGTTGCCGGGGCGCGGGCCGCCCGGTCGAGCGCCCGGACGGGCTGTCGCTGGACGCGGCGAGGCCGGTGCCGGAGCCACATCGGAGTCGACAGGGGCGTCTGAGAAACCGTCGTGGAGGGCCGCCGGGGCCGAAACGACAGGAGCAGCCGGCTCGGCAACGGTCACGGTCTCGGGGACCGGGGGGGCCGGCTCGGCGAGAGGTTCGACCGCTGCCGGAGCGGCCTCCGGCGGGGCCGGCGCCTTCTTCTTGGCCGGCGCTCTTTCGGCGGCCTGGGCGCGCAGCTGGTCGCCAAATGACTCGTTGAGACGGCGTACTACGGGTGCTTCCACCGTCGATGACGCGGACTTTACAAACTCACCCATGTCTTTCAGGGTCGTCAGCACGGTCTTGCTGTCGACCCCGAACTCCTTGGCGAGTTCGTGAACTCGAACCTTGGCCACTTCGCTCCTTCTCGGTCCGAGCCCGAAGGAGGCGCAGACCGTTAGTTGACGTGCATGCTCATGGTGGAGAACTCATCGAGTGCTCATGAGCGCGTGCTCCGCTTCTGGTCATCGACGGCTCCGGTCGGGTCCGTCGTACGGTCAGTCGTCGTGCTGTCCACGCGGCGGACATGTGTCCGCAGCGCAGAGTCGTCCATCGCCCCCTGCATCCGCAGTGCCCGCCCGAACGCCTTGCGACGCACCGCGAGGTCGAGGCACTCGAGCCTCGGGTGCAGGTGCGCTCCACGTCCACCCGCACTGCCGCGCAGGTCTGGCGTGAGAACGATACCGTCCCGGGCCTGCGATGCGACGACGCGGATCATCTCGGATTTGCTCGCTCGCTCCCGGCATCCCACGCAGGTTCGCACGGGCTGCAGGCGCTGTCGAGCAGGTCGAGAAGCAACCACCTCGTGCAAGTCTAGCCGCTCGGAGCCGCGCCGTCGCCACGCGTCGGATCGGTGTCAGGCCGGATGTCGATCCGCCAGCCGGTGAGGCGGGCCGCCAGGCGAGCGTTCTGGCCCTCCTTGCCGATCGCCAGGGACAGCTGGAAGTCGGGCACGATGACGCGCGCCGACCGGGCGACCGGGTCCACCACCTGGACGCTGTGGACGTGTGCCGGGGACAGCGCGTTGGCGACGAAGTGCGCGGGGTCGTCGGAGTGGTCGATGATGTCGATCTTCTCGCCGTGCAGCTCGTGCATCACGTTGCGGACCCGACTGCCCATCGGACCAATGCAGGCACCCTTGGCACTGACCGCCTCGACGCGCGAGCGCACCGCAACCTTGGAGCGATGGCCGGCCTCCCGGGCGATCGCGGTGATCTCGACCGTGCCGTCGGCGACCTCCGGCGCCTCCAGGGCAAACAGCCGCTTGACCAGGTTGGGGTGCGACCGCGACAGCACGACCTGCGGTCCCCGGAACCCTTTGCGCACGCTGATGACCAGGCACCGGATCCGTGACCCGTGCTGGTACTTCTCCCCCGGCACCCGCTCCGCGAGCGGCAGCAGCGCCTCGAGCCGGCCCAGGTCGACGAGCACGTCGCCGGGTACGCGGCCCTGTTGGACGACACCGGAGACGATGTCGCCCTCCTTCTCGGAGAACTCGCCGAACTTCACCACGTCCTCGGCATCGCGCAGCCGCTGCAGGATCACCTGGCGGGCGGTGGTTGCCGCGATGCGTCCGAAGCCGGTCGGTGTGTCGTCGTACTCGTGGACCACCAACCCGTCCTCGTCGAGCTCTTGTGCCAGCACGCTGACGTGCCCGGACTTGCGTTCCAGCTGCACCCGCGCGTGCGGTTGGGACTGCTCGCTGCGCTGGTACGCGACCAGCAGCGCCTGCTCGATGGCCTCGACCACGACCTCGAAGGGGATGTCCTTCTCGCGCTCAAGCATGCGCAGGGCGGCCATGTCGATGTCCATGCCGATCAGCGGTCCTTCCGGTTGAACTCCACCTGAACCCGCGCCTTGGCGACGTCGGCGTACCTCACCGACCGCACCGAGCCGTCGACGTCGAGGCGCACCTGCTGGTCGTCGACGTCGAGGATGCGCCCGACGACGCTGCGGCCGTCGGCGTCGGTGACCTTGACGAGGCGGTCGACGTTGCGCCGCCAGTGTCGCGGTGCGGTGAGCGGTCGGTCCAGTCCCGGGGAGGTCACCTCGAGCGTGTACGCCCGCTCCCCCATCACATCGGTCCCGTCCAGCGCATGTGACAGCACCCGGGTCGCCTCGGCCACCTCGTCGAGCGTGACACCGCCGTCCTTGTCCACGACGACGCGCAGTATCCCGCGCCGGCCTGCCATCGAGACCGTGACCGCTTCGAGGTCCAGACCGAGCTTGGCGGCCGCCGGACGCAGCACCTGCTCGAGCGAGTCGGGCGTGGGAGCGGCGCTCACGGAAGGTCTCCTCGGTGTGCTGTTGTGGCGCGAGCCACCTTATCCGGCCGGCGCACTCGGGTAGCGTCCGTGCGGTGCAGGCCGGACCCGTCACCCGTAGACGTTTCGTCGCCGGCGCCGGACTGCTGGTGGCCGCGGCGGTCACAGGCTGCACCGACAGCGACGACCCGACCGCCCCCGCCGCCGACAGGACGCTTCCGGCGACGGAGGCGACCGGCACCGGCCAGGACATCGACCCGACCACACCGCCGGACGCCGCTGACGCGGATCTGGTCGCGGCGGTGCTCCAGGACGAGGACCGACTGGTCACTGCCTACCGAATCCACGGTGTCGGCCGCCCCGACCTGCGCCGGGAGCTCGAAACGCTGGCCGACCACCACCGCAGCCACCTGAGGGTGTTGGGCGGCGCTCCGGCACAGGCAGCACCGACGACTGC
>JACCZI010000219.1 GCA_013696015.1 Nocardioidaceae bacterium | reverse complement strand
GGGCGCATCCGCGCCACATGTCCGCGGCCGAACGCACCCGCGACGAGCCGCCGCAGCCGAGTGTGCACGGGCGGCTCGTTCTCCATCATCTGGTTGCGGTGCAGGGCGTTGAAGGTGCCGAACCGCTGCGCCGGCTGCCGGTCGGCCCACAGCCGGCCGAGCGAGCGGCTGCGCAGTGTCTCGCTGACGGCGGCGTGCGTGGTCGCCAGCCACATCTGCGTCGGCGCGTGCCACACCAGGGGCCCGCGGCGTCGCAGCTCGGCCAGCGCGGGGTACGGGTCCGCGGCAAAGTCTGGATCGGCGAGATCGAGCTCGCTTGTGGTCCGCACCGGCACGGGCTCACCGGTCCGTGAGGTCGTCGGGGCCGAAGGCGTCAGGCAGCACCTGGGCCATCGGTTTCACGCCGTTCAAGGTGTCGAGCAGGAGGTCGGGTCCGCCGTGCTCGTAGAGCAGCTGACGGCATCGCCCGCACGGCATCAGTACGGCACCGCTGCGGTCGACGCACACCACCGCCACGAGCCGGCCGCCGCCGGAGGCGCACAGCGCCGACACCAGGCCGCACTCGGCGCACAGACCGAGGCCGTACGACGCATTCTCGACGTTGCAGCCGGTCACGACGCGCCCGTCGTCGACCAGCCCCGCGGCCCCGACCGGGAAGTCGGAGTACGGCGCGTACGCCCGCTGCCGCACGTCGCAGGCGGCCCGGCGCAGCGCCGCCCAGTCGGGCGCGCTCATCCCGCCTCACCCCGGCGATATCGCAGCCCGTCCGCGGCGGGCATCCGCAATCGTTGGGAGGCCAGCGACAGCACGAGCAGCGTCGTGACGTACGGGGTCATCTGCGTGAAGTCGCCGGGGATGGCGTCGGTGGAGGCGAACCAAAAGGCGACCACGACGCCGGCCACCGCTGCGGCGATCGCGCTGGTCTGGCGGCCCCGACGAAGCTGCCATACCGCGAACAGCAGCAGCCCGAACGCGAGGATCAACAGCAGCGCGTGCACGGACTCACCGCCGCTGCGCAGCCGCGCCGCGTCGGTGTAGCCGAACAGCACCGAACCGGCCAGCAGCCCACCCGGTCGCCAGTTGCCGAAGATCATCGCCGCCAGGCCGATGAAACCTCGCCCGTTGGTCTGGCCGTTGGCGTACCCCGACGATGCGACGACGGCGAGGTAGCACCCGCCGAAACCGGCCAGCATGCCGGAGATCGTCACAGCGAGGAACTTGTACCGGTAGACGTTCACGCCCAGGGTCTCCGCCGAGGTCGGCGCTTCCCCGCACGAGCGCAGCCGCAAGCCGAACGCCGTATGCCACAGCAGCCACGCCGATCCGCCGATCGCTGCCAGGGCCAGCAGCGTGAACACCGACATGGTGTTGGTCAACGCGGCGACGACCGAGGCTGTGTCGGACAGCAGGAACCAGCCCTTGTCGGCCACGTCCGAGGACGCATCGGCAAGCAGCGGGACGTCGAAGCTGGGTGGCTCCGGAAGCGACGGAGACTGGGTCGGACCACCGCCTTCGAGGCCCGAGAAGAACACCTCGGCCAGAAAGGCAGCGGCTCCCGCGGCGATGATGTTGATCGCAACGCCGGAGACGATGTGGTCGACCCCGAACACCACGGTGGCGACGGCGTGCAGCGCCCCCCCGATGGCACCGAAAACCATGGCGCCGACCAGACCTGCCCACACCCCGAAGTGGTAGGTGTAGTAGCCGGCACCCAGGGTGCCGAGGATCATCATCCCCTCGAGGCCGATGTTGACCACCCCGGCGCGCTCGGACCACAGCCCGCCCAAGCCGGCCAGTGCGATGGGGATCGCGAGCACGAGGCCGGCGCGCAGCGTGCCGGCGGAGTCGATGTCGCCGGCTCCGGCCACGACGCGGGCTGTCGCCAGGGCGACCAGGGCGACCAGGGCGGCCAGCAACCACAGCCATCGCCGGGACCGGCCACCCTGCAGCGGTGCTGCGGCGGTCGCCTCCGGCGCCAGGACCACGCTCACGCGTGCACCTCCGCGTCGCGGGCCCGGTCCTGTGCGAGGGCTCTGGCC
>JACCZI010000218.1 GCA_013696015.1 Nocardioidaceae bacterium | reverse complement strand
CCAGGATCACACTCAACGCCGGCCGCATCACCCGGTACGTGTCTGCGAACGCCACCGCGGCCGACAGATTCATGCTCGGCCCGAGGATCACCGCGAACTCATCGGGGTGGGATTCCAGGTGCGCCTTGAGTGTGTCGATGGCGTCGATGCGAGTGCTCGCACCGGCCGCGCCGGCCAGGGTCTCAGCGGTCGTAGGGTCGGTTTCGACGATCGTTGGCATGTCTACCTCACCGGAAAAGGTCGTTGGCGCTGAGCCCGCCGGTCAGGCGGGCCTCGGAATCGGCGGTACGGAGCCCCAGGCTGAGCTCACCGACCTTCTCGGCGAGCCGGAGCTTCTCCGCCTCCTCCTGGTCGACCGAGACAGTCAGGATCGTCAGCGGGATCTGCTCGGTCGTCTGCTGGCCGTTCTCGTCGGTGGTAGTGGTCGACGCGACCGTGGTCTGGCCGGTGCCGAGAACCTTGACGTTCTCGAGCAGTAGCCGGATCTCGGCTTGCGGCCCCTCGCCCTGCGTCAACCAAACCGCCACCTCCGACCCTGGGGAGACGAATCCGGCTACGCGGTTAGGGTCGGTGAGCTGCACACTGATCGCCAACCGCTTCTCGGGGATGCCGAGGTTGCTGACGGATCCCACCTCGCCGAACTTGGCCGCGATGACCTGCTCGCCGGGGTAGATCGCGCTCGTGGCGACCATGGACTCGATGGCGTCGGTGGAGTCCAGCGCGCCGGCCAGGATCGTCGACTCAGGCACAGCTGCCAGCTCGAACTTGCCCGCCTGCATCGCGTCTTCGACCGACTCGCCCGTCGCGATCTGCGATGTGACCGTCAGCACCTGACGAGGTTGCGTCTGTGCGACGGCCCGGTCGTCGACTCCCTGCACGTACAAGAAGACGAGCATCGCGCCGACCGTCGCGATCACGAGTGCGACGATGATGATGATGGTCTTGCGTCCCATGATGGACCTGGCCTTTTCGTTTCGGGAAACCGTGATGACGGTGTTGCTGACGATCACTCCACTAGTCGGACCACCCGAGGTCCGGCCCCGAGATAGGGCAGCGTCGAGCCGGTGGCGTCGGCGGTCGCCGGAAGGGCGTCCGCCGAGAATGCGTACACCTGGACCAGCGACAGCTGACTGTTGTTCGCCACGATCCCGTTGCGGGTGCTCGCGTCGCTGGCAAGGTGGCTGGCGAAGTCGGACTCGTCGGTGATGAAGACGGGACGGAAGGACTTGATGGCGTAGTCGCCGTTGGCAGGGTTGACGCCTGCACCCAGCACCGGGACCCAGAAGAAACGCGGCGAGTCGAACACCGAAGCCGAGATCACACCGGCCGGCGCTCCGCTTTGCCCCACGTCCCCCAACGAGTAGCCGTCGGTGAGGAAACAGCTCAAGACGTCGTTGTTCACGGTGCGGTCGATCAGAAAGGTCGGTGACGTGCCGTTGTCCGGACCGCAGCTGCTCTGGGAGTCCGCGAGCCTTTCGAGGAGGCCGTCGGTCGTCTTGCTGACCTGGTTGCCGGTGTAGATGTTGACGCAGTTGGCGCCGTCCTGCGAGGAGCCCGGAGGGTCGTAGTCGAGAATCGCACCCGTCACCACCGCGCTGCCCGACCGGCACGAGCCGTTGGGTGTTGTCGGGAAGGGCGTGAACGGTGCGACCGAGTGATCCAGTCCCCGGGCGATGTTCAGCTCCAACCACTGTCCCGACGCCACATCGTCGCGTGGCGATTGCATCAGGCCGAAGTCTCCGGTGCTGCTGGTGCCGCAGCCCGGCTGGGCGGAGCCGGTAGTTATGGTGACCGGGAGGTTGTTGCTGTCCTTGGTGAGTTTCGTGGCGGTGGCAACCCGGATGTGCCACACCCCGGGCCGGTTATACACCTTGTCCGGGACGTCGACTCGCAGACTGGTGGCGGTCACGGACAGCGCGGGAGCGGTCCAGTTCTTGTCGTCCCGGGTGAAGTAGACCGTCGTGGCACCGGTGAAGCTGCTTCCGGTCAGTTCCAGCTGGATAGCGGCGCCGGCTGATATCGGGTCGACACTGGAGCGCGTGGGGGTAGGTATCCCGCTCCCGTTGGAGGTGCTGGCCGGGACGTAGATCGGCTGGGGCTCGGGATCTTGGTTGCCGTCCTTGATGACCCCCGACCCATGGCTGCACCCGTCCAGCAAAAACAAGGGCGCCACCTGTCCGGGGGAGCGGATCTCCACGGTGGCAACGGCGGCGACGTTCACGGTGGAGAAGCCCAGAGCGCCGGCCAGGCCGAAGTTGACTGTGGCGGGTGGCGCGGTAACCCGCATCCGCCCGTCCGACTCGAAGACGACCTCGCCGTTGCTGATGCTCCCGTCCTGCAGCTGGGCCGCGGTCCACCCGTCCTGCTCCTGGCCGAACGTGGCATTGCGTTGCAGATAGTCCAACACCGCTTCGACGGCCAGCAGTCGGCTTGCCGTGTCGGTTGCCGGGAGCTTGGCGCCCCCGGCGAGTGCGGCGAGGTCGACCTCGGTCTGGACGAGACGTTTGCGGGCGTAGGCGTTTCCCATGTCGACGGCCAGGGCGGCGATGCCCAGCAAGACGATCGCCATCAGCGCGACGAGGACCGCGATCACGCCGCTCTCGTCGCGGGCGCGGTTGCGCGTCGGTCGAGTGCTCATGTGCAGTTCACCGAGCTGGAGGTGGCGCTCTCGACGCGGGCTTGCGCGCTTTGGGTGATCTGGCCGCCGTTGGGGATGGGGATGAACGGGAAGCCGATGTTGAGGGCCTGGTAGGAGATGGTGACGGTGACGTTGTCGCCGCTGGCGGCTGGGATGTTGTCGTAGGAGCGGGTGGTGGTGGTGGCTCCGGTCGCGGCACCGCCCATCTGGTCGGTGACGGTGGTCCTGAGCGCGTCGCAGTCTTTGGTGCCGACTGCGGAGTAGCGGGCGGCGTCGCGGACGGCGGATGAGCCGATCTGGGAGGCCCAGAAGTAGAATCCGTACTGGATGATGCCGAAGACGAGCGTGAACAGCAGCACCGACACCAGGGCCAATTCGACGGCGGCCGCGCCGTCGTTGCTCCGGGGTCGCGCGGTTGTGGCTGCGCGCCGGTCCGGCACGGTTCCTCCTGTCGACACAGGCTTTGACACTTACGGTAGATCAACCGTCACTCTAAGCGCATGCGCAGCGAACGAAGATCCCCCGAACCGGAGCGGCGCAAGTCCAACCGAACAGGTGACGTCCGCCAGGACGAAGGAGGACCGAGTAGTCGCCGCCGCGGTTCCGGACGCGGCGGCAGAAGGGGTCCGCGGTGCCTGAGCAGACCACCAGTGACATCGTCGTCGAGGCAGAAGCTGCGGCTGTGATGGCCGTCATCGCCGACTTCGGCGCCTACCCGCAATGGGCGACCGGGGTCAAGCAGACGGAGATCGTCCAGGCGGGGTCGCCGGGCCGGGCGGCACAGGTTCGCTTCGTCCTCGACGCCTCACCGATCCGCGACGAATACGTCCTGCGGTACGAATGGGACGACGACACGGCGGTCCGATGGACGCTGGTCGAAGGGCGGATGCTGCGAGGGCTCGACGGCGCGTACCTCCTCGACTCCCTCGAGGGTGGCACCCGCGTCACCTACCGGCTCTCGGTCGACGTCGCGATCCCGATGATCGGCATGCTGAAGCGCAAGGCGGAGAAGGTGATCATCGACGCCGCGCTCAAGGGCCTCAAGAGGCGCGTGGAGTCGGGACCGGCATGGCGCTGAGCGTCGGGGTCGACATCGGCGGCACCAAGATCGCCGCCGGGGTGGTCGACGAGGCGGGCACCATCCTCGCGGTCGAGAAGGAGCCGACGCCGGCTTCGGACCCGGTGGCGATCGCCGACGCCGTCGGCGCCGCCGTGGACCGGCTGCGGCGTGAGCACGACGTGAGTGCAGTCGGGATCGGTGCCGCAGGATTCATCGACGTCGACAGATCGACGGTGCTGTTTGCGCCGAACATCTCGTGGACGGGGGAGCCGCTCGGGGAGCACGTGACGCAACGGGTCCGGTTGCCGGTCGTCGTCGAGAACGACGCGAACGCTGCGGCGTGGGGCGAGTTCCGGTTCGGGGCCGGCGCCGAGGTCGACGACCTCGTCCTCGTGACGGTGGGCACCGGTGTCGGGGGTGGCCTGGTCATGGCGGGCCGCCTGCAGCGTGGCGCGTTCGGTCTGGCCGGCGAGGTCGGCCACCTGCGGGTGGTGCCTGAGGGGCTGCGCTGCGGCTGCGGCCGGTACGGGTGCTGGGAGCAGTACGCGAGCGGACGGGCCCTCGTACGGGAGGCCCGCGGCCAGATCTTGTCCGACCTGCCGGAGGCACAGCCGCTGGCCGCACTCGTCGGAGGTGATGTGGACCTGCTGACCGGGCCGATGATCACCGCGCTGGCGCAGGACGGGGACCCGTTGTGCCGCGAGCTGCTCGGTGAGATCGGGCGGTGGCTCGGCGAAGGCATCGCGTCGCTCGCGGCGGTGCTCGACCCGGCGGTGGTCGTACTCGGTGGTGGTGTCGCGGCCGCCGGTCCACTGCTGCTCGAGCCGGCGCAACATGCGCTGACCCAGACGCTGCCGGCTGCGATGCACCGGACCGCTCCGGAGCTGCGGCTGGCCGTGCTGGGCAACGAGGGCGGCATGATCGGGGCGGCTGACCTCGCGAGGCAGCGGTGAGTCGGACCGAGCGGCTTGCGGTCGGAGTCGACATCGGCGGGACCAAGGTCGCCGCCGGCGTCGTCGACGACCGCGGTCGGGTTCGGGAGAGGGTGCGCCGCGACACGCCAACCACCAGCCCGCCCGAGGTCGAGGCCGTCATCGCCGACGTCGTGGCCGACCTGATGCGTCGGCACCAGATCGTCGCCGTCGGTATCGGCGCCGCGGGCTTCGTCGACGCGGCGCGTTCCTCGGTCCTGTTCGCCCCACACCTGGCCTGGCGGGAGGAGCCGCTGCGCGACGCCGTCCGCGAGCGTGTCGGCCTACCGGTGCTCGTGGAGAACGACGCAAACGCCGCCGCGTGGGCGGAGTGGCGGTTCGGCGCCGCGCGGGGCGAGGACGCCGTCGTCGCCATCACGCTCGGCACCGGTATCGGCGGTGGCATCGTGCTGGAGGGGCAGGTCTACCGCGGCCGCTTCGGCATCGCCGGCGAGTTCGGGCACATGCAGGTTGTGCCGGGTGGGCACCGCTGCGAGTGCGGCAACCGCGGCTGCTGGGAGCAGTACGCCAGCGGCAACGCCCTGGTCCGCGAGGCCCGCGAGCTGGCGGGCGCGAACTCACCGGTGATCCATCGCCTGCTCGAGATGGCTGGTGGGGACCCGGCGTCGATCACCGGCCCACTCGTCACGCGGGCCGCCCAAGACGGCGACCCGGCCGCCGTCGAGCTGCTCGCCGAGGTCGGGGACTGGTTGGGCGTCGGGATCGCCAACCTGGCTGCGGCTCTGGACCCTGCCGTCTTCGTGATCGGCGGGGGAGTGTCGGACGCGGGCGAACTGTTGGTCGGCCCGGCGCGAGCGGCGTTCGGCAGGACGCTCACGGGACGCGGGTTCCGACCGCAGGCTCGCGTCCTACTCGCCCGCCTCGGCAACGAGGCCGGCATGATCGGCGCCGCCACACTGGCCCGGGGGTTGCTCGCGTCCCCGCCGTCCAGCAGGGTGAGGCCGGACGGACAGCCTGCGCACCGCGGGAGCAGCCACCCCATCGCGTGGTCGACCGGCACCGCTGCGCCCGACCGTGAGGACCAGGACCAATGAGGACGATCGAGCACTGGATCGCAGGCAAGCACGTGACCGGCGCCGGGATGCGCCGAGGCAGCGTCTACGACCCCGCGACCGGGCAGGTGCAGGCTGAGGTGGTCCTGGCCGAGCCGGCCGATGTGGCCGCCGCGACGGGAGCGGCAGCCGAGGCGTTCCCGGCGTGGGCCGCCACGTCGGTGACGGCGCGGTCTCGGCTGATGTTCCGGCTCCGCGACCTGCTCGAGCGCTACGAGGACGACCTGGCGGCGGTGGTGTCCTCCGAGCACGGCAAGGTGCTCGACGACGCGCGCGGCGAGGTGGTGCGGGGTCGCGAGGTCGTCGAGTTCGCCTGCGGCATCCCGCAGCTGCTCAAAGGCGAGTACTCCGACTCGGTCTCCACCGGCGTCGACTCGTACTCGTTCCGCCAACCGCTGGGGGTCGTGGCCGGGATTACCCCGTTCAACTTTCCGATCATGGTGCCGCTGTGGATGCACCCGGTCGCCATCGCCTGCGGCAACACGTTCGTGCTCAAGCCCAGCGAACGCGACCCGGGCGCCTCCGACCTGGTGGCTGAGCTGTATGCCGAGGCCGGGCTCCCAGAAGGCGTCTTCAACGTGGTGCACGGTGACAAGGTCGCCGTCGACGCGGTCCTCGCCTCACCAGACGTCTCCGCCGTCTCGTTCGTCGGCTCCACGCCGATCGCCCGCTACGTGCACGGTCGTGCCTCCGCCACCGGCAAGAGGGTCCAGGCCCTCGGCGGGGCCAAGAACCACGCCGTCGTCATGCCCGACGCGGACCTCGACTTGGCCGCCGACCACCTCGTTGCCGCCGGGTACGGCTCGGCCGGCCAGCGGTGCATGGCGATCTCGGCGGTGGTGGCCGTCGGGCCGGCGGCGGACGTCCTCGTCGCCAAGCTGGCCGAGCGCACGAAGGAGATCCGTGTGGCGCCGGGAAGCGAGCCCGGGGCACAGATGGGTCCCGTCGTCACCGCCGAGGCCAAGGAGCGGGTGAGCCGCTATGTCGCCGAGGGCGAGGCCGCGGGGGCTGCGGTCGTCGTCGACGGACGCGGTCTCGAGGTGCCCGGCCACCCGGGCGGCTTCTTCATCGGTCCGACGCTGCTGGACGGGGTGACGCCGGACATGAGCGTCTACACCGACGAGATCTTCGGCCCCGTCCTGAGCGTGCTGCGGGTGCCGAGCCTCGCTTCCGCACTCGACCTGGTCAACGCCAACCCGTACGGCAACGGCACGGCGGTCTTCACCAGCAGCGGCGAGGTGGCCCGCACATTCCAGCGGCAGGTGAGCGTCGGCATGATCGGCATCAATGTCCCAATCCCGGTTCCCATGGCCTTCCACTCCTTCGGCGGCTGGAAGGATTCGCTGTTCGGGGATCACCACGTGCACGGTCCGGAGGGTGTCCGGTTCTACACCCAAGCCAAGGTCGTGACGAGCCGGTGGCCGCACGTCGCCGAGGAGTCGCTGGCGCAGCTGAACTTCCCGACCTCACGGTGAACGGAGCCGACACCCGGTCGGTCGTGTCTGCTCCGTGGCTGCGCTTCGTCGTGGTCGGGGTAGTCACCGTGGCGGTCGACACGGCAGTGCTGGTGCTCCTGCGCGAGCTCACTTCGACGCCGCTGTGGCTCGCCGCCAGCGTCTCGTACGTCGCCGCGATCGGCGTCAACTTCGCGCTCAACATGCGGTGGGTCTGGGCGGTCGAGGGACACCTGGCCGGTCGGCTCGCGCGCTACGCGGCTCTGGTGGCCGTCAACTACCTGCTGACGTTGGTCCTGACGCTTGGTCTGACCTCCGCCGGGCTGTACTACGTGTTCGCCAAGTGGGCCGCGATCGCGGTCGGCGCCGTCGTCAACTATGTCGCCTACCACCGCTGGGTGTTCGTCTGAGCTGACTGTCTCCACCGTTCGGGCGAACCTGCGCACCGTTCGGACCGATTCGCTATCACGATCTGGAGCCTTCCGTACGCTCTCCGTAACGTGATGACCCATGTACGAAGGCCTCCGCGTTGCCGTCGTCGTGCGGGCGCACAACGAGGAGCGGCTGGTCGGCCGCGTGGTCGCCGCGATGCCCGACCTGGTGGACAACGTCGTGGTGGTCGACGACGCAAGCACTGACGACACGGCCCGTGTTGCCAAGGCGGCCGGCGACTCCCGTACCGACGTCATCTCCCTGGTCGAGAACCAGGGCGTGGGTGGCGCCACCGTGGTCGGGCACCAGCAGGCACTGGCGCTCGGCGCCGACGTCTGTGTGGTGATGGACGGGGACGCCCAGATGGACCCCGCGGCCATGCCGGCGCTGCTCGACCCGATCGTGCGCGGCGAGGCGCAGTTCACCAAGGCCAACCGTTTCTACGCGATGGGTTCGTTCGACGGCATGCCGCGGCACCGGGTCGTCGGCAACGTGGCGCTGTCCTTTTTGACCAAGGCGGCGTCGGGCTACTGGAACTTGTTCGACCCGCAGAACGGCTACACCGCGATCCACCGCCGTGCGCTGGAGCGGGTGCCGCTGCAGAGACTGGCCAAACGCTACGAGTTTGAGAACGACCTGCTGGTCCACCTGAACATCCTGCGGGTGCCGGCGCGCGACGTCCCGGTGCCCGCGCGCTACGGCGATGAGGTGTCCGGGTTGCTGGTGCGGATGGCGGCGCCACGTATCCTGCGCCAGCTCACCTTCGGCTTCTGGCAGCGCATCTGGTGGAAGTACGTGGTGCAGTCGTTCTCCGCGGTCGCGCTGATGCTCTTCGGTGGTCTGGCGCTGGTGGGTATCGGTGTCGCCTTCGGCTTCTGGGTGATCGCCGACAGCTGGGGGGCGGCCGCGGCGACCCCGGGGACCGTGGTGTTGTGCGTGGCCCCCCTGCTCAGCGGGTTCCACATGCTGTTGTACGCGATGATGCTCGACATCCAAGAGGGCAACAGGTGAGCGGTGCCGGTCCGGGTGTCGCCCTGCGCGATGACACGGCCCCCGCCATGGACGACGCGCCAGACGCGGCGCTCGTCGTAGCGCGCCCGCGCCGCAGAGTCGGGCCGCTGCTCGTGCTCGGCTTCCTGCTGGTGCAGCTGGCCTGGGTGCTGGCGATGCCGCCCTACTCCGGGACCGATGAGGTGGATCATGCCTATCGGGCCGCTGCTGTCGCCGCCGGTCAGGTGGTCGCGCCCGAGACCACCGCGGCGTACGGAACCGGTGCCTGGGTCACCCCGCCCGACGACATCGTCACCGCCGCAGCACCCCAGTGCCGCGCTCTGCCGTACACGGCCGAGGTGAACTGTTCGGCGTCCGAGGAGCTCGGGGCGGGCCTCGTGAGCGTACCCAGCAGTGCGGGGCGCTACAACCCCGCTTACTACGCCGTGGTGGGGGCGGCGGCGCTGCCGTTCGACGGTTACGGCGCGCTCTACGCGATGCGGCTGATGTCGATCGCCTTGTGCACCGCGTTCCTCGCCCTGGCCGTCTGGTGCCTGGACCGTTTCGCGCGAGGGCCGGCACCGTTCGTTGCGCTGGTCATCGCGGCGACGCCGATGGTGCTGTTCAGCGGGGCGATCGTGGCACCGAACGGAGTCGAGATGACAGCGGCCGTTGCCTTGTGGTGCGCGCTGCTGGGGCTCATGGCGGTGCAGTTATCGTCGCGGGATCGCCGAGGCCTGGTCGCAGCCGCCGCCGTCTCGGCGTGCGTGCTCGCGACAGTCCGTGCGCTAGGGCCGCTCTGGCTCGTCCTCATCGTCATCGCCGTGCTCGCGTTGCAACGGCCACGTAGGGCGCTCGAGTCAGTCCGGACGTGCTTGCGCTCGCGGACCGGCCTGGTTGCCTGCGCCGTGGTGGGGCTGACAGCTCTCGCCGGCGGGATCTGGACGCTCTGGTCCAACGCACTCGACGTGGCCCATGACGGTCGTGGAAGCCTCGATCCCACCGTCCGACTGAGCCTGGCGTTGCGGGACGTCCCGCTTTGGGTCCTCCAGTCGATGGGGGCGTTCCCCTTCCGCGGCAACCCGGCGCCGCCGCTGACGTACGCCTGCCTGCTCGTGGCATTCGGTGTCCTGATGGTGCTGGCCTGGCGGTGGGCCCCGCGGCGGGCCCGGGTGGTGCTCGGCAGCATCGCTGGGCTCGGACTACTGATCCCCTTCGTCATCACGATGGCAAGCGTGTCGTCGTACGGCAATGCCTGGCAGGGTCGGTACACGCTGCCCTTCACACTCGGGCTGCCGCTCGTCGCGGGATACCTGCTCGACGGCCCCCGGCGTGGATCGTCATGGCGCGGCTGGTCACGGCGAAACGTGGTGGTGTGCGGCGCCCTGGTGGTTATCGCTCATGTGGCGAGCGTCGTGGCGGTCCTGGACCGTCAGCTGCACCGCAGCCCGCTCAGCGGCAGCTCGGTCTGGGTCACCGCTTCGGGGTGGGCGGTCGGCGGGTTGGCCCTGCTCGGTGCGCTGCTGATCGCAGCGGCGGCCGTATCGGTGGTGCCGACAACGCGGTCACAAGTCTCGGATCGTGGTAGGGGGGTCAGGGGGCTTGCGTAGATCTGTCTCAGCGCGTGTTGCGGTAGCCCGGGAGCAGCTCCAGGGCGAGCTGCTCGAGGAACAGTCCGACGTCGGTGACGATTCCGCGGGCATGGGACGACCCCCGGTCGGCTAGCTTCGTCACCGTGGCCGGGTTGATGTCGACGCACACCAAAGGGATCGTCGCCGGCAAGATGTTTCCGGTGGCGACCGAGTGCAGCATGGTTGCGACCATGATGCAGTAACCGACGTCGGCCAGACCGGCGCGCATGGCGCGTTGCCCCTCGATGACGTCGGTGTAGACGTCCGGCAGTGGCCCGTCGTCGCGTACCGAGCCGACCAGCACGAAGTCCTTGCTATGGGTGACCAGCGCGTGCATGATGCCGCCGGTCAGCACGCCCGACTCCACAGCGGCCCGGATCGAGCCGGCCTTTCGGATGGTGTTCAGGGCACGGATGTGGTGCTCGTGGCCGTGCTCCACGCCGCGCCCGTGCGCCAGGTCCACCCCCAGGGACGTGCCGTACAACGAAGACTCGATGTCGTGCGTCGCTAGTGCGTTCCCGGCGAAAAGGACGTCGACGAAGTCGGCTTCGACCAACGCCACCATCGCCGGTGCCGCACCGGTGTGCACGATGCCCGGCCCACCCACCCACAGCACCCGCTTGCCGACGTTCTTGGCCTCGCGAATGCCGTCGGCGACCTGGCGCACCAGGACCGTCTGCGGCTTCTCACTGGAGACCTCGGACTCCATGAACCCGAAGGCGCCAGAGGCGCGCTCTTCCTCGGGGACGCTGACGCGTACCCCTTGCGCCGTGCAGACCACGCGCATGCCTGCCTCGACGTCCGACATCGGGATGGTCGACACCGACAGATCGGTTCCCTCCCCGCTGACCACGAGGCCGCAGTCCATCTCCGGGTTGCGCACCGGCAGCCAACGGCCGGAGAGGCGGACCTTCGTCTCCAGGTTGGTCGTCGAGTAGAAACCGTCCGGGAACACACCGTCTTGCTCGGCGGTGAGCAGCTCTGCCTCGCCGGGGTCCACCATGTTGACGCCCTTGGTCTGCAGCTGCATCAGCATGCGTTGCAGGGCTTCGTCATCAGCCGCGGACACGGTGATCCGCAGGTACGACGCATCCGTGGTGTCGTGCCCCACGTCGAAGCGGTCCATCACGTAGTCGCCGTCGTACTCGCGGATGTCGTTCAGGACGCGGGACAGCACGCCGCTGTCCAACAGGTGCCCGGTGATCTCCACGGTCTCACTGACCTGCACGCATGCTCCTTCGCTGCCTCAGACGACGGCGCCGTCGTCAGGGTCGTAGTCCCCGGCGTCTCGGCTCATCGTCACGATCAGCCAGAAGACCCCGCCGACGAACCCCAGAATCAGGACACCGGTGACGAGACGAGGCAGCAGCACTCCGACCAGCGTAGCCAGCAGGAAGGCGACCGGCGCGCCGAGTACGCCTGCCCAGGCGAGCAGCGTTACCCGTTTGGCCGGCGGGAACGGCGCTGGCGTCGGCGGCCGGAAGTGTCCCTCGTCCTCCCAGCTGGCCGGCGTGTTCAGCGGGTCGTCGAACGGGCGGTCAAGTGGCAGTGGCGGTCCGGCGGGCGTGGCCGCGCGGACCGGTGGTGGAGCCGACTCGTCCACGTCCTCCGACGCCGGCCAGGGGACATCGGCGTCGCGCTCCAGCCCCGCGTCGTAGCTCGCGACGATGCGGGCAAACGTGACGTCGAGGTCGTCGGGCTGGTCGGCCGGCATCCCCCACCTCGAATTCTCTCTGGTCCTCTTCCGGCATGGTGTCACGTCGACAGGAACTCCGGCGAGCGAAGCGGCCGGGCCGGTATCCGGGGAGTCCAGGCGCGAGTAGGGTCTGGGGTCGAAGGAGGCGCGAGGTTGTTCTACTGGATGCTGAAGTGGATTTTCATCGGGCCGCCGCTGCGGACGGTGTTCCGGCCGTGGGTCGACGGTGCTGAGAACGTCCCCGAGAACGGGCCGGCGATCTTGGCCTGCAACCATCTCTCGTACGCCGACTGGCTCTTCATGCCGCTCGCGTTGCCGCGCCGCGTGACGTTCGTGGCGAAGGCGGAGTACTTCGAAGGCCGCGGGCTCAAGGGCTGGCTGCAACGGCGGTTCTTCTTCGGTGCCGGGCAGGTGCCAATCGACCGGTCGGGTGGCCGCGCCTCCGAGGGGGCTCTGAGCTCGGGGCTGCGGATCCTCGGAACCGGTGGCCTCTTCGGCATCTTCCCCGAGGGAACCCGCTCGCACGACGGACGGCTCTACCGCGGCCGCACCGGCCTGGCCCGCCTCGCGCTGGAGGCCAAGGTCCCGGTGATCCCGGTCGCGCTGCTGCATACCGACGAGATCGCCCCGCCCGGCAAGGTGTTCGGCCGGTTGCGCCGACCCGGAGTGCGCTTCGGCGCGCCGTTGGACTTCAGCCGCTACGAGGGCATGGAGGGCGACCGCTACATCTTGCGGGCGATCACCGACGAGGTGATGTACGAGATCATGCGCATGTCCGGCCAGGAGTACGTAGACGTCTACGCCTCCCGCGCCAAGGAGGACGCCAAGCGGGCCGCGAAGGCCGGACCGGCACGAGTGACCCCGATCGCGGAGCCGGTCACCGCGGTGGAGCTGGTTGCCTCCGACGACCTCGACGAGCCCCCGGCGGCGCAGGCGTCCTGACTCCCCGATAGCGGCCGAGACGGCTGCTGCTGGTCACCTCGTACGCGAAGCGGCCTGGTCACGGAGTCGGTCCAGGACGTACGGGTCGACGCGGCCGGGCACGAGGCGAAGCTCGTAGTTCTCTACGCCCGCCCAGGTGTCTAGGTCGGGGTAGCCGAGTGTGGCGAGGAGCCGCTCGACCTCGTGTGCCAGCTCACCCTGAAGGGGTAGCAGCGTCGCCTCGTCGGGCCGGTCGAAGTACCCGTGGTGCAGCTCGAGCAGCCGGGCCAGCTCGGGGCACGGGTCCGGGGAGTCGTCGATCCGGAGGTCGTAAGCCAGGTCGTCCCCGGCTGTGTAGCCCCCGGAGTCGGACACCACCAGCAGCGCCGCGCTCTGTCGACCGCGCCGGTCCCCGCCGGCGGCGTCACCGGCACGCAGAGCCGCCACCAGGCGCTCAGGCAAGGCGTCGCCAGCCGTCTGCAGATAGGTCTGCGCCATGACCTCGACGACCTCCGGGCCGGTCAGGATGTTCCCCTGGACGGCGTACCCCGGACCGGTGACCCCGCCGGCCCAGTCCAGGCACTGGGAGCCCGTCCACGAGGCGGCCCGGCCGTCGGCATCGACCACGCCGGCCTGGCGGTGCTCGGCGTCGTCGTCGGCGCCCAGCAACGCGTCGAGTGTCTGTTGCGCCGACCGGCCCGACCCGAGCAGCTCGAGCCCGTCCCGCTTGTACATCGTGTTCGCGAACGACTGGGTCGCAATCGCGCCGACCTCGGCTCGTGCGGCGGGCACCGCCGCGCCGACGGCCAGGAACTTCGAGGCCACCGCGACACCCCAGCTGCGGCCGTCGGGCGAGCGGGCCACGATCGAGAAGGTCATGACACTCAACCTAACCGGGGAGACCGTGCCGACGGCCGCGACCGGCATGGCACGCTGAGGGCTGCACCAGCGACCTGGAGGCAGCGTGCGGGTAGGGGTCCTGACCGGTGGCGGTGACTGCCCCGGTCTGAACGCGGTGATCCGGGCGGTCGTGCGCAAGGGCGTCCAGCAGTACGGCGCTGAGTTCGTCGGCTTCCGCGACGGTTGGCGCGGCGTACTGGAAAGGAACGTCAGGGAGCTCGGTGTCCCGCAGGTGAGGGGGATTCTGCCGCGCGGCGGGACCATTCTCGGGTCCTCGCGCACCAACCCGTTCTCAGTCGAGGGGGGTGTCGAGCAGATCACCGGCAACCTTGGCTCGTTGTCGATCGACGCCCTGATCGCAATCGGCGGCGAGGACACCTTGGGTGTGGCCACCCGGCTCTCCGACCTCGGCGTCAACGTCGTGGGGGTGCCGAAGACGATCGACAACGACCTGTCGGGGACCGACTTCACGTTCGGGTTCGACACCGCGGTCAACATCGCCATGGAGGCCATCGACCGGCTGCACACCACCGCCGAGTCGCACCACCGGGTCCTGGTCGTCGAGGTCATGGGCCGCCACGCCGGCTGGATCGCCCTGCACTGCGGCCTGGCGGCTGGGGCCAACATCATCTTGATCCCCGAGCGCCCGTTCGACATCGAGCGCGTCTGCGGCCAGGTCGAGAGCCGCTTCGCCACGCAGTACTCCCCGATCATCGTGGTCGCCGAGGGCGCCGTGCCGGCTTCCGGGACGACCGCGCTCGTCAGCGCCGATGTGGATGCGTTCGGCCACGTGCGCCTCGGCGGGATCGGTAACTGGCTGGCCGTGGAGATCGAGCAGCGCACCGGCAAGGAAGCCCGGACCGTGGTCCTGGGCCACGTCCAACGCGGCGGCACGCCGACGGCGTTCGACCGCTGGCTGGCCACTCGCTTCGGCCTGCACGCCATCACAGCCGTCCACGAGGGCGACTACGGCACGATGGTCGCGCTGCGCGGAACCGACATCGTGCGGGTGCCGTTGTCGGAGGGCACCGGCGAGCTCAAGACCGTACGCCCCGAGCTGTACGACGAGGCCGAGGTCCTCTTCGGCTGAGCACGCTCCGTACCCTGGCGCTGTGGAGCTCCCAACACTGGACCAGCTTCGTGCCCGGGGTGCCGCCCAGCAGCCGGTCTGGCCCGACGCCGCCGTACGCGACAAAGTAGTCACCGAGTTGCGCCGGATGCCACCGCTGGTGTTCGCCGGCGAGTGCGACCGGCTGCGCACCAAGCTGGCCGGGGTCGCCGACGGTGAGGCGTTCCTGCTGCAGGGCGGCGACTGCGCCGAGACGTTCGACGCGGTGACCGCTGACGGCGTCGGCAACAAGCTACAGGTGCTGTTGTCGATGGCCATCGTGCTGACGTACGCGGCCAGCGTGCCGGTAGTCAAGCTCGGTCGGATCGCCGGGCAGTATGCCAAGCCGCGTTCCAGCTTCACCGAGACGCGCGGCTCGACGACGCTGCCGGCGTACCGCGGGGACGCGGTCAACGGGCACGAGTTCACTGCGGCGGCGCGCGAGCCTGACCCGCGGCGGCTGCTCGGCGCGTACAACGCCTCGGCGGTCACGTTGAACCTCAGCCGGGCGTTCGTCACCGGTGGTTATGCCGACCTGCGCCAGGTGCATGCGTGGAACACCGACTTCGTGAGGACCAGCCCGGTCGGCCAACGCTATGAGCAGATGGCGGCGCAGATCGACCGGGCGCTGGCGTTCATGGCTGCGTGTGGCGTCGAGCCGCAGGAGTTCCACTCGGTCGACTTCTTCGCCTCGCACGAGGCGCTGGTGCTCGAGTACGAGCACGCCATGACCCGGCTGGACTCGCGCACCGGTGCGGCGTACGACGTCTCAGCCCATCTGCTGTGGGTGGGCGAGCGCACCCGGCAGCTCGACGGCGCTCACGTCGCGCTGCTGGCGGCGGTGCGCAATCCGATCGGCGTCAAGCTCGGCCCCTCGACCAGCGCCGACGACGCCATCGCGCTGGCCGACCGGCTCGACCCGGACCGAGAACCCGGCCGGCTGACGTTCATCACCCGGATGGGGGCGCAGCGGGTGCGCGACGTACTGCCGGCGCTGGTGGCGAAGACCACCGCTGCGGGCGTCCGCGCGGCATGGGTGTGCGATCCCATGCACGGCAACACCTACGAGACGGCCGGCGGGCACAAGACACGGGCGTTCGACGACGTGATCGACGAGGTACGCGGCTTCTTCGAGGTGCACCGCGGGCTCGGAACCTGGCCGGGCGGCCTGCACGTCGAGCTGACCGGTGACGAGGTCACCGAGTGCGTCGGCGGCGGCGGGCGGCTCGGTGCGGGTGACCTGGCGAACCGCTACGAAACCGCCTGCGACCCACGGCTCAACCGCGCCCAGTCACTCGAGCTGGCCTTCCTCGTCGCCGAGATGCTCTCCGCCCGCTGACGGCCGATGCCCTATCCCATGTTCACATGGGATAGCAGCACTCCCAATGGGTTCGAACCTGTTGGGAGTGACCCGCAGCCATGGGAAGTGAGGTCGCCAGACACGCGCGCTCTCCTCGCGCCGTACGCTGCCCGGATGGGTGACCTCGACCGGCTCGGCCGGACACAGCGGCTCGAGATGGCTGACCAGAGCCTGCGCGAGTGGGACGCCGTCGTACTGGCAGCGGACGCCGATGACGGCATCGTCTTGGACCGTTCGGCGTTCTACCCGGGCGGGGGTGGCCAGCCGCCCGATCATGGCGTCCTGCTCTGGGACGGGGTACAGACCCGGATCGTGGGCGTACGCCAAGGCGAGGACCTGCACCTGCTGCCCCACGAGGACGACCCGCTGCCCTCACCCGGCACCGCCGTGCGCGGAGCGGTCGAGGACGAGCGCCGCACGTTGCTGATGCGCACCCACTCCGGGCTGCACCTGCTCTCGGGCGTGGTGTTCCGCGACTTCGGCGCGCTGGTCACCGGCGGCAACATGGAGCCGGGGACGGCGCGCATGGACTTCAACCTCCCCGACGTCCCACCAGACTTCAAGGCAACCGTCGAGGCCGCCTGCAACGCCGAGGTCGCCACTGACCGGGCGATCACCGTCGACGTGCTGCCGCGCGACCAGGCGTTCGCGATCCCCGACATCATCCGCACCGCGACCAACCTGGTGCCGCCCGACGTCGAGCTGGTGCGCATCGTCGACATCGTCGGCCTCGACACCCAGGCCGACGGCGGCACCCACGTCGCGTCCACCCACCAGATCGGCCGGATCGAGGTGGCCAAGGTGGAGAACAAGGGCAAGGGATTCCGGCGGGTACGCATCCGCGTTGCCGACTGACCGAGTGACTCGGTCGCCGTACCCGTCGGCCTAGGCTGCCCAAGGTGATCGACCTGCGCAGTGACACCGTGACCCGGCCGACCGAGGCGATGCGCGCCGCCATGGCCACGGCGGACGTCGGCGACGACGTCTACGGCGAGGACCCCACCGTCACCGCGTTGGAGCAGCAAGCCGCCGGGCTCTTTGGGCACGAGGCGGCGCTGTTCACCGTCACCGGCTCTTTGGCCAACCTGCTCGCCATCCGGTCGTTGGTGCCGGTCGGTGCTGAGGTGCTGTGCGAGGCGCAGGCGCACATCGTTCGGGCCGAGCTCGGCGGCCAGGCCGCAGTCAACGGCATCACGATGCGCACCTGGTCCGATCCGCGCGGCCTCGTCGACCTCCAGCAGCTCGGGGACCTGGTGGCGCCGGACCTCGGGCCGTTCCTCGTCCGCACCGCGGCGATCTCCGCCGAGAACACGCACAACTTCGGCGGCGGCAGCGTCCAGCCGATCGACGTCCTGCGTGGGCTTCGGTCGCTGGCCGACGCCCACGGGCTCACCGTCCACCTCGACGGCGCCCGGCTGTGGAACGCCGCCGTCGCGACCGGCGTACCCCTGCCGGAGTACGGCGACGTGGCCGATGTGATGACCGTGGCGCTGTCCAAGGGCCTTGGGGCGCCGGTCGGTTCGCTGCTGCTGGGCTCGGGGGAGTGCATTAGGCAGGCGCGTGAGTGGCGCAAGCGCCTCGGCGGCGGCTGGCGCCAGGCCGGTGTGCTGGCAGCGGCGGGGCTGTACGCGCTCGAGCACCACGTCGAGCGGCTCGCCGACGACCATGCCCATGCCCGCCTGCTCGCGGAGGCATGCGCCGTCGACCCCGGCGACGTCGACACGAACATCATCGTCGTGCCCTGCGCCGACGCGGCCACGGTCGTCGCGGCCGCCGCTGACGAGGGGGTGCTGTGCAGTGCCGTCGGCCGACGCTCGCTGCGCCTGGTGACCCACCTCGACGTGTCAGCCACGGATGCCCGCCGGGCCGCCGGCGTCCTCGCCCGCCTCCTCGCCCGTTGGCGGTAGCCAGATGACCCCGACACGCCCGGCGTGTCTGCCATGTGGCTACCGCCAGTCGAGGAGCGAGCGGGCCTTCACAGCTGGCCGAGGTAGAAGCGGCCGCCCTGGTCGTCGGTGCACTCCGCCATCAGCCCGTACGGCTGCTGCTGCGGCTCGCTGGCCTCGCCACCGGCCCGCCGAACCCGCTCGACGGCGTCCCCGATGTCATGGACCTGCCACATCGGCACGATCAGGTCGGTGTCGTGGCCGCCGGCCAGCCCGACCATCGGCGCCACGTCGACGTTCCAGCCGTCATCGACCCGTCCGGGGCTGAACCGCCAACCGAGCACGCTGCCGTAGAACGCCCGGGCCGCAGCCGAGTCGCTCACCAGGTAGGTCACGTAGGACAGGTCGCCATGCTCCTCCCCGTGCACCGGCGGCCGTGGCGTGCCCGGCACCGGCTCGAACACCGCGAACACCCCACCCGCGTCGTCGGTGCACATGGCGGTGCGCCCGTACGGCTCGTCGGTCGGTCGCTCGGCCGTACCGCCGGCGGCGCGGATCGCGACGAGGGCGGTGTCGACGTCGTCGACGGCGTAGCAGCAGAACAGCGTGCTGCGCTCCTGGCCACCCCACAACCCGGTCGACACCGACTGCCCGGCAACCTGGCGGCCCT
>JACCZI010000181.1 GCA_013696015.1 Nocardioidaceae bacterium | reverse complement strand
TCTTCGAGGTGCGCGTCAACCCCGAGGACCTCGGCAAGGTGATCGGGCGGGCCGGGCGGACTGCCACCGCCATCCGCACGGTGCTCAACGCCCTGGCCGGCCAGCCCGGGGTGCGGGTGGACTTCGTCGACGTGGACCGGCGCCGGTGAGGCGTGGCTGACGCGCATGGAGGTCGTTGTCGGTCGGGTCGGCCGGGCCCACGGGGTGCGTGGCGAGGTCAGCGTGGAGGTGCGCACTGACGAGCCGGGCCGGCGCTTTGCGCCCGGATCGACGCTGCGGCCGGAGCCGGGCAGCCGAGGTGCGCTGATCGTGGTGGCCGCTCGCACGCACGGCACCCGGTTGCTCGTCACGTTCGAACAGGTGTCGGACCGTACGGCCGCGGAGTCCCTGAGCGGTGCGATGCTGCTCGCGCCGGTCGACGAGGCATCCCGACCCGATGACCCGGAGGAGTTCTACGACCACCAGCTGGTGGGACTCGTCGTACGGGCGACTAACGGAGACGCGGTCGGCGCCGTCAGCCGGGTCATGCACCTGCCGGCCCAAGACGTGCTCGTCGTGGCGTGTGACGCCGGGGACGTCCTGGTGCCCTTCGTCGCCGAGCTGGTTCCCTCGGTCGACCTCGTCGCGGGCGAGGTGCTGGTCGCGAATCTGCCGGGCCTCCTGACCAGCGGCAGCGAGGACGGCTGAGGCGTGCGCATCGACGTCATCACGATCTTCCCCGCGTACCTCGAGCCGTTGTCGCTGTCACTGCCCGGCAAAGCGCAGGCAGCGGGACTGCTCGACATCACCACGCACGACCTGCGGCGATGGACCCACGATCGCCACCGCACTGTCGACGACACCCCGTACGGCGGTGGAGCCAGCATGGTGATGCGGCCCGAGCCGTGGGGGGAGGCGCTCGACGAGATCGCGCCACCGGAGGCGGCAGCGACGCCGACGCTCGTGGTTCCCACCCCGGCTGGCAGCCTGTTCACCCAGGTGGTGGCGGACGAGCTGTCGACGAGGGAGTGGCTGGTCTTTGCCTGCGGTCGGTACGAGGGCATCGACCAACGGGTCGTGGACCACGCGCGGACCCGGATGCCGGTCGAGGAGCTGTCGCTCGGCGACTTCGTGCTCAACGGTGGCGAAGTGGCAGCCCTGGCCATCATCGAGGCCGTCGTACGCCTGCTACCGGGCTTCGTCGGCAACCCGGACTCGCTGAGTGAGGAGTCGCATTCCACGGTGACGGGCGGAGGGCTGCTCGAGTGCCCGGTCTACACCAAACCCGCGTCATGGCGCGGCTTGGACGTACCGCCCGTGCTGCTGTCCGGTCACCACGGTCAGGTGGCTCGATGGCGCCAGGAACAGGCGCGGTCGCGCACGGCACTGGTGCGGCCGGAGCTGCTCGCGCGCCACGACGACACGGGGCGCGGCGGCGCGGGAGAGTCGGCGATTACCGACGCCTAGCCGCCCTGTGGCAAACTGGCGTGTTGGCGCTCGGCGTCTCGACCCCCAGCGGGTCAGCGGTTCCTCTGCCACAGGGGAAGGACCGCGGCGCCAGGAGCGACCACCCAGACCGCTCGCGACCGCGCGGAGGTGTCCTGTGGCACCGACGAGGAAGAGATGCCATGGCGAACACCATCGACGCGCTCGCGGCGCCACAGTTCCGCGACGACGTCCCCGCATTCCGCGCTGGCGACACGCTCAAGGTGCACGTCAGAGTGGTCGAGGGCAACCGGTCACGGGTCCAGATCTTCCAGGGGGTCTGCATCCGGCTGCAGGGCTCCGGGATCGGCCGCACGTTCACCGTCCGCAAGATCAGCTTCGGCGTCGGTGTCGAGCGGACCTTCCCGCTGCATACCCCCATCTTCGAGCGGATCGAGATCGTCACGCGCGGCGACGTGCGCCGGGCGAAGCTCTACTACCTGCGCAACCTGCGGGGCAAGGCCGCCAAGATCAAGGAGAAGCGCGAGGCGGCCTCCGGCTGAGGTGCGGGCGGCTAGGCTCGGGAGGTGGCCCGAATCGACGACGCCGGCCGCGGCGCGGAGACCACCCCGCCGCGAACTGCGGTGTTGGCCGATGTCGATGCTGCCCAGGGTCCAGTGCAGGCGGACGCCACGAGCCCGCCCGACCCGCCCAGCCCCGCCGCGGAGACCAAGGCCGGTCGCGGCAAGAGCCTGCCCCTGTGGCAGGAGGTGCTGGTCCTGCTCGTCACTGCGCTGGTGCTCGCGGTGGTCGTCAAGACCTTCTTCGTCCAGGCTTTCTTCATCCCGTCCGGCTCCATGGAGCCGGCGCTCAACGTCAACGACCGCATCCTGGTGCAGAAGGTCTCGTACTGGACCGGTGACGTGGAGCGTGGCGACATCGTCGTCTTCGACGATCCCGGCGGATGGTTGAGCGCAGCGGAGCAGCTGAAGCCCGCCAACGGGGTGCAGCGTGCGTTGGAGGTCTTCGGTCTGTTCCCCACCGGAGGGCACCTGGTCAAGCGGGTCATCGGGATCGGTGGTGACCAAGTCGTCTGCTGCAACCGCAACGATGACGTCGTCGTCAACGGCGTGGCGTTGGACGAGGCGTACCTCCCCAAGGGCATCAACCCCTCCGACACCGAATTCGACGTCACCGTGCCGGCGGGCCATCTGTGGGTCATGGGGGACAACCGGGACTTCTCCAGCGACTCCCGGTCCCACACCGGAGGGCCAGGCGGCGGTTTCGTGCCCGAGGACAACGTGACGGGCAAGGTGTGGGCGATCGTCTGGCCGAGCTCGCGGCTGGAGCTCATCGACCGACCCGAGGTCTTCGACAGAACGGCGTTCGACGCGAAGCCGGCTCCGTGACCTCTGCCGGGTCCGGACCTGCCGGTACGACCGCGCCGCCTCCGCCACGCACCGCGCCCAGAGGCGACCCTCACCCTGCGCCCGGCAAGCGCGGACGGCGGCTGCTCCGTGAGTTTGTCATCGTGGTGGTGACCGCGCTGGTGTTCGCCACCCTGCTCCGGGCGTTCGTCGTGCAGGCGTTCACGGTGCCGACCGGATCGATGGAGGACACGATCCTCCGCCACCAGCGCATCGTGGTGCAGAAGTTCGGCGACGTCGAGCGGGGCGAGGTCGTGGTGTTCGAGGACCCCGGCCGTTGGCTCGGGGCCGCCCTGCGCACGGCGGAGGATCCCAACCTGCTCGAGCGCGGTCTGCAGTTCGTGGGTGTGTTGCCCTCGAGCGCGACCGAGCACCTCGTCAAACGCGTCATCGGGCTGCCGGGCGACACTGTGAGCTGCTGTGACCGTGAGGGCCGGATGAGCGTCAACGGCACGCCGCTGGAGGAGTCGTCGTACCTGTTCCCCGGGGACGTCGCGTCGCGGACCGACTTCGAAGTCGTGGTGCCGCAGGATGCCCTGTGGCTGATGGGCGACCACCGCAGCGACTCCGGTGACTCCCGCTGCCACGTCGACGATGGCACGGCGTTCGTGCCGCTCGACCTGGTCACCGGCCGCGCGTTGGCCGTCGCTTGGCCCTTCGACGAGGCTCACGGCCTGGGCGTCCCCGACACGTTCGATGCCGTCCCCGACGGTGGTGTGCCGCCGGCCAAGGGCGAGGTGACTCGCGTGCCTCGCTGCTGACTCGGTGCGACCTTTGATGACACAGTTACCGCGCAGCACGACGATCCGCCGCGACGCCGGGCTCTACGGGTACGAGCGAGCGCTGCGGCGTGCCGGGCTGGCGCCTGTCGCCGGTGTCGACGAGGCAGGCCGGGGCGCCTGCGCCGGCCCGCTGGTCGCCGCGGCAGTGGTCCTGCCGGAAGGCCGCCGCGGCGAGATCCCCGGTCTCGCCGACTCCAAGCTGTTGACCCCGCTACGCCGGGAGGCGTGCTACGACCTGGTCGTCCGCCGGGCCCTCGCCTGGTCGGTCGTCGTCGTCTCCGCCGTCGAGTGCGACCGCCTCGGCATGCACGTGGCCAACGTCGACGCGCTGCGCCGGGCGCTCGCCCGACTGGCCACGCGCCCGGCGTACGTGCTCACCGACGGCTTCTGCGTCGACGGGCTCGAGGTGCCCGGCCTGGCGATGTGGAAGGGCGACCGGGTCACCGCGTCGATCGCGGCGGCGTCGGTCGTCGCCAAGGTGACGCGGGACCGGATCATGGTGTCGCTGCACGAGATGTTCCCGGCGTACGGCTTCGCGGTCCACAAGGGCTACTGCACTCGCGAGCACGACGAGGCGTTGCTGGAGTACGGCCCTTGCCCGGAGCACCGGCGGCGGTTCGTCAACGTCAGGTCGGCCGAGCGGATGGGCGACAATGACAGTGAGGAGGCGAGCGTCGATGAGTGCTGAGGACCTCGAGAAGTACGAGGCCGAGATGGAGCTACAGCTCTACCGCGAGTACCGCGACGTCGTCGGCATCTTCAAGTACGTCGTCGAGACCGACCGCCGGTTCTACCTGTGCAACACGGTCGAGGTGAAGGTGCGCGCGGAGAGCGGCGATGCGTACTTCGAGGTGTCGATGACCGACGCCTGGGTGTGGGACATGTACCGGCCGGCCCGGTTCGCCAAGAACGTCAAGGTGCTCACGTTCAGGGACGTCAACGTCGAGGAGTTGGCGCCAGGCGACCTGGAGCTGCCCAAAGAGTGACGCGCGGGGGCCAACTTCCAATGGCTTAGCGGCACTCCCAAGGGGCTCGACCCCATTGGGAGAGCCGCTTTCCCATGTGAACATGGGATAGGGGCACCAGCGGTCGGCACTCAAGGCTTGCTTGCGCCTCTGGAGCTGTCCACAGCCGAAAGCACCTGTCCCCATCTGGGTCGTGAGCCGACCACTCTGAGGGGTGGAGGTGGCCATGGGGAGCAGTGCGACGGCGGCGCGGACGGCGCTTGGCCGGTACGGCGAGGACGTCGCCGCCCGGCATCTGGTCGAGTCGGGCATGACCGTTCTCGAACGCAACTGGCGCTGCGATCTCGGCGAGATCGACATCGTGGCCCGCCGCGGCGACGTGCTCGCGGTGGTCGAGGTCAAGACCCGCGCGACCACGAACTTCGGGAGCCCCCTCGAGGGAGTGACTCCCCGCAAGGCGGCGCGGTTGCGCCGGCTAGCGGCTCGCTGGCTCGCGGAGCACCCGGTCAAACCTGCCGAAGTGCGGATCGACGTGATCGGTGTGGTGATTCCGCACCGCGGAGCACCACAGGTCGACCACGTGCAGGCGGTGGCCTGAGTGTCCTTGGGTCGGACGCGAGCGGTCACGCTCGAGGGGGTCCGCGGCCGCGTCGTCGAGGTGGAGGCCGACATCGGCTCCGGCCTGCCGAAGATGGTGCTGGTCGGGCTGCCGGACACCTCGCTGAACGAGTCCAAAGACCGGTGCCGAGCCGCGGTGATCAACTCGGGGGAGACCTGGCCCAACCGCCGGGTGACCGTCGCGCTGTCGCCCGCGTCGCTGCCGAAGTCCGGCTCCCAGTACGACCTGGCGATCGCGCTGGCCGTGCTCGCCGCTGCGGGGGCCGTCCCTGCCGAGCCGATCCGTGACGCCGTGCTGCTGGGGGAGCTGGCTCTTGACGGTCGGCTCCGCGCGGTGCCCGGCGTGCTACCGGCGACGCTGGCGGCCGCCCAGGCGGGCTGCCGGCGGGTGATGGTGCCGGAGGTCAACGCCACCGAGGCAGGCGTCGTCGACGGGATCTCTGTCGTAGCGGTCCGGTCGCTGGCCCACGCCGTAGCGCTGCTGCGCGGCGAGGAACCGCCCGACGATCCCCCCGTGGAGCCGTTGGCCACCACCGAAAACCTTTCGTGGCAGGGGGAGGACCGGTGGTCCGGCCTCGATTTCGCCGATGTCCGCGGCCAGCCCGCGGCACGCCGTTGTGTCGAGGTGGCCGCTGCGGGCGGTCACCACCTGTTCCTCGAGGGGCCGCCAGGTGCGGGCAAGACAATGCTTGCCGAGCGGCTGCCCGGTCTGCTGCCCGACTTGGAGCCCGAGGCGTCCCTCGAGGTGAGCGCCGTCCACTCGATCGCGGGCGTGCTGCCCGCCGACGCACCGCTGGTCACCCGGCCGCCGTTCCTTGATCCGCACCACACCGCGAGCATCGCGGCCATCGTGGGCGGTGGCAGCCGGATCATCCGGCCGGGTGCCATGTCGCTGGCGCACCGCGGGGTGCTGTTCCTCGATGAGGCACCCGAGTTCGCCTGCCACGTCCTCGAGGCTTTGCGACAGCCCCTCGAGCGCGGATCGATCTGCATCGGTCGCGCCGAGCGTTCGGCCACCTTCCCCGCTCACTTCGTGCTGGTTCTCGCCGCCAACCCGTGTCCCTGCGGGCTCGACTTCGGCAAGGACGCCCGCTGCGAATGCACCCAGGCGGCAAAGCGTCGCTACAAGGACCGGGTCTCCGGCCCGGTGCGCGACCGCATCGACATCTATCGCAAGGTCGAGCCGGTACGACGACACGAGGTCCGCGACGAGCTGGGCGGGGTCGAGGGGACGTCAGTTGTCGCGTCGCGGGTCGCGGCCGCTCGTGCGCGGCAGCAGCAGCGTTACTCCGGTACGCCGTGGCGGGTCAATGGCGAGGTGCCCGGGCCGGCGCTGCGCGCCACCTGGCCGGTGCATGCCACCGGGGCGGCATGGCTCGAGGAGCACCTCGCGGCGGGACACATCAGTGCCCGGGGGGCTGACCGGGCACTGCGGCTCGCGTGGACGGTGGCGGACCTCCGCGGAGACGACCGGCCGATGCTGGATCACGTCAAGATCGCCTATGCGCTGCGGCTGTCGGAGCCGCTGCCGGCCGCCTGGCCCACCGACCTGCCGCTGGCCGCGGAGGTGGCGTGATGCTGACACTGGTCCCCGACGGCAGCCATGAGCGGACGGCGCGTCTCGCGCTCTCGCTGCTCGCCGAGCCAGGAGATCCCAGGGTGGCAGACGACGTGCGCAGACGCGGTCCGGTCGCGGTCCTCGACACGTGGTCGACGCAGATCGCAGCGGGGGAGGATGCCGGTTACCGCCGTGGGGATTCCGTCGCGGCCAGGGAAACGGCCGAGCGGCTTCTCGAGTCACCTCAACCGGCTGGACCCCGATGGGTCTGCCCCGGCGACGCCGAGTGGCCGGGAGGTCTCGACGATCTCGACGAAGTCGCGCCGGTGCAGCGCAGGGGCGGGGCGCCGCTCGGGCTCTGGGTGCACGGCCCCCGGCAGCTGGCAGCCGTCGTGACGCGGTCGGTGGCGCTGGTGGGCTCGCGAGCCTCGACAACGTACGGCAGCCAGGTGGCGGGTGACCTCGCGGCCGAGTCGGCCGGCCGCGACATCAGCGTGGTTTCCGGGGCGGCGCACGGCATCGACTCCGCCGCCCATCGGGGCGCGCTGGCCGTTGACGGCGTCACCGTCGCGGTCCTGGCCTGCGGCGTCGACGTCGCGTATCCGCGGGGGCACGAGTCGCTGTTGAGACGCATCGCCGAGGACGGGGTCGTCGCGAGCGAGCTGCCACCGGGTGCGACCCCGACGCGGTTGCGGTTTCTCAGCCGCAACCGCATCATCGCTGCCCTGGCGACAGGCACCGTCGTCGTCGAGGCCGCGCTGCGCAGCGGCTCCTTGAACACCGCCAACTGGGCCGGCGGCCTGGGCCGCACCGTCATGGGCGTCCCGGGGCCGGTGACCAGCTCCACCTCCGCCGGCGTGCACCGGCTGATCCGCGACGGCGGCGCCGAGCTGGTGACCTCCGGCACCGACATCGCTGAGTCGATCGCGCCTCTGGGCAGCGACACAGCGACATGGGTCGAGGGTGAGCACCGCTTGGTCGACGACCTGCAGGGCGCGGACCGCGTCGTGCTCGAGGCGCTGACGGTGGGAGTGGCCAGGTCCGCCGTCGAGGTGGCGGCCGCGGCGCGGCTGAACGTCGAGGTCACCGAGCCGGCCCTCGGTCGGTTGCTTCTGGCCGGGCTCGCCGAACGGACGGGCGATGGTTGGCGGCTGTCCCGGCAGGCACCGCTCGCGCTGCGCGCGCACTGACCGGGCGGCGCGGCGCCTTGTCACTGCGTGCGTGCCTGCGCATGGTGCTCATGTGGCTAGATCGACGCACCCGGAACCGTTGCGCGGAGGCGTGCCCGGTGAGCGTTGGACAGATGTCCTCGCGGCGTACGAGCGCCATCTCGTGGCGGAGCGAAGTCTCGCCGCGCACACGGTCCGCGCCTACCTCACCGACCTGCGCACCCTTGCCGAGCACGCGTCCCGGATGGGTGTCGACGCGCCACAGCAGCTGGACCTGCGCACGCTGCGCAGCTACCTCGCCGCGCAACAGGCCCGCGGCCGGGCGCGCACCACTCTTGCCCGGCGGGCGGCCACCGCCCGCGTCTTCACCCGCTGGCTGGCGACCACCGGACGCGCCGGCAGCGACAGCGGGGCGATGCTGGCGTCCCCCAAGCAGCACCGCACGTTGCCAGCCACGCTGCGGGCCGACGAGGTCCGGTCGCTGCTCGACGCAGCCGTGGCGGATGCGCAGGACCACCCCGAGGGACTGCGCGACGCCGCGGTGCTCGAGCTGCTGTACGCCACC
>JACCZI010000180.1 GCA_013696015.1 Nocardioidaceae bacterium | reverse complement strand
CGCTACACTCGCGTCGGCTTCGGCGGGCGACGCCGACCTCGCCGCCTTAGCTCAGTTGGCCAGAGCGACGCACTCGTAATGCGTAGGTCGTCGGTTCGATTCCGACAGGCGGCTCTCGTATCGTCGCAGGTCAGGAGCCTGTTTCACGCTGAGTGAGCGGCACGACCACAGCGCTAGTCCGCGCAGAGTCCGCAAGAGCATCCGCAGCGGCACGGTCCAAGCGCTCCGCGACAGCATCCAGGTCGTCGTCGAACAGGCCGGAGTAGACATCGAGCGTCATCGCAGCGCTGGCGTGTCCAAGGAGCCGCTGAACTGCTTTCACGTTGGCGCCAGCGCTGACCGCGAGGGATGCAGCCGCGTGCCGCAGCTCGTGTGGTGTCAGCCTCGCTCAGGTCGACCTACTGCGACGACGCATCGAGGTCGTCGAGTCCGTGACCGAAGTAGCCGGGCGCGGTGCGGTGTTTGGCACACCAAAGAGCCACGCGGCACGCTCGGCGCCCATCCCGCGCATGCTGTCCGACGATCTAGCGGTCCGTTTGGCTGGCAAGGCGGCGGACGCTTTCGCGTTCCCAGCGCCAAGCGGCGGCGTGCTCCGTATCGGCAACTTCCGCGCTCGCGTGTTCGACCCCGCTGCTCGAGCGGTCGGACTCGACGGGCCACCCCGACACCTTCGAGGATGCGGTAGCCGCCGGGCAAGGTGCAGCACGGCCGGTTGGTCTCAAGCCTTCGCGTCCGCTTCCGACCGAACCCGATCCGAGACGGTCAGATGTCGACTAGCATGGCGGGTGCGGTGATCTCGGGGACAAAGAGGGGGACGGGGGGACGCCATGGCGCGAGCGCGCGTGGGAATTGCGGCGGTCGTGCTGGCCGTACCGATCGTCGGCGTGGCAGGAACGTCAGCCACCGTCGCCGCCGCGGCAACCTGCGGTGGTGAGACGGCGACCATGACCGGCACAACCGGCGCGGACACGATCACCGGGACGCCGGACCGCGACGTTATCGTGGCGCTAGGCGGGAAGGACACCATCTCGGGGCTCGCGGGAAACGACCAGATTTGTGGTGGGCGGGGCGTGGACACGATCGACGCCGGAGCCGGCGACGACACCGTGTGGGGCGGCGGCGACGGTTACGCCGTCTACATCGAGGGGGACCTGATCGAAGGCGGTCCGGGCGACGACGCGCTGCACGGGGGCGAAGCCCCCGACGAGAGCGGTGGTGTCCAGAAGAACGAGGACGTCGTCGTCTACGAAGACGCGTCCAGAGGCATGACCATCGACCTGCGGTTACCCACCGTGACCGGCCAGGGCACCGACACGATCGACGGCTTCTACTCCGTGGTTGCAACCGAGCAAGACGACATCATCAGCGCCGGCGCCGAGACCGACGTGGTACGCGGGCTCGGCGGCGCTGACACCATGAAGATCGACTCCAACGAGGGGGACGTCTTCGGCGGCGACGGCAACGACGTGATACGTCTTGGCAAGTTCGTCCACGCCGGTGGCGGCGATGACACCGTCACCAACGCGCGCGCAGACGTCTTCGGCGGTTCCGGCGACGACATAATGCTCGGGCGTCCCCACAAGGACGAGTTCTACGGCGGTGACGGCAACGACGTGCTGCGTGGACGCAGCGGCCCCGACGTCCTCTTCGGGAGCGGGGGCAGGAACCGGATCGTCGGCGGAAACGGAGCCGACCACCTGCGCGGTGGATACGACGCCGACCGCATGCTCGGTGGCCACGGCGGCGACCTGCTCGAGCCCGGCGACTACACCAGCCGCCGGCGCTACGCGGACGACGTCGTGCGCGGCGGCTCCGGTGCTGACACCGTCTCCTACCCCGACGTGGCCGGCAACGGGGTGCGCGTCGATCTGCCCGCAGGCATAGCGACCGGCGCCGGCAGTGACCGGCTGAGGCACATCGAGAATGCCGTCGGTAGCTACGGCGACGACGTGCTCATCGGTGGCCGTGGCCGCAACGTCTTGTCCGGCGGCCTGGGCGACGACGTGCTCAGGGCCGGGCGCGGCCGAGACCGGCTGACGCCCGACGACACCGAGAACGACTTCGCCGCCACCGGAGACGACATCCTGCGTGGTGGACCTGGCAGTGACTTGGTCAGCTATCGGTACGCCCGCGGCGGTCGTGGCCGCGTCGTGGCCGACCTGGCCGCCGGTACGGCGACGGGACAAGGCTCCGACACCCTCGCCAGCGTCGAACGGCTCGAAGGCACCATCTCGGGTGACCAGCTGCTCGGCGACGCCGGCGACAACGTGCTGATCGGTGGCTCGGGCGACGACGTGCTGAACGGCCGTCATGGCCAGGACCGGGCGGTAGGCGGCACCGGCACCGACTCCTGCACCGCCGAGCAAGCAACGGCCTGCGAGGCATAGCAGGTGCCAGCCGGTCGGCGTCAGCAGCCACCCGTTGACGCCACGGCCCTACCATGTCTCCCCGTGGACGTGCCGGTTGACCGCCCGGGGGCACTGGCCGCCGATGCGCCCTCCTATGCCCACTTCGACACCGGCGGCGCGCAGTTCGCCATCCGGCGGTGGAACCGGTGCCGCCGATACCACGTTCACATGGGAGGTACGAATGCCCCAACATCCCCGGCAGCCGGGTCACACACCGGACCCGCCACACCCTCACCCGGCGGTAGAAGGCGTGTTGGTGAGGTTAGAGCGGCTAAGCCAGGGCTGACCACACCACCCCATCCGCCCGCTCCACCGATGCCACCTCGCCGAGCATGACCCGCCGGGCGACCACGGGCCGGGGAATGCCGACCACGGCGACGGTGACCACGAACTCGAGGCAGGTCGCGGTCGGCCACATGCCCTCGGCGTCGACGTCGACGCGGCGTCCGCTGCGGTAGGTGATGGTGTAGCGCCGGGTACTGACTCGTGAGTTAGTCCGCAGAAAGTCCGCAAGAGGTCCGCAGACTGCCAACGGTTGCCAACGCTACCCAACGTGATATGGGCTGGTCAGTCGAGCATTTCGCAGCATCGTCGCAGGTCAGTGACGCGCGCCGGACGCACTCGTAATGCGTAGGTCGTCGGTTCGACTCCGACAGGCGGCTCCACAAAGGGGCCGGTCAGCGGCTTGCACGCCCTTCGAGGCTCGCCACGGTCGCATCAGTCCGGCACACAGTCCGCAAGGATCCCGTCGAGGCGGTCCGCCATGCTGTCGAAGTCGTCGCCGAACAGGCCGGCGTAGACGTCCAGCGTCATCGCCGCGGATGCGTGCCCAATATTCGCTGGACAACCTTCACGTTGCCGCCGGCCATCACCGCCAGAGATGCCGCCGTGGCGCAGGTCGTGCACGGCGTGCCTGCCCTGCAAATCACGCCTGACTGATCCGATCTGGGAACAGTCCACGCCCTGATCCCCGCCCCTGACACCCGTCATCGGCTCGGCTGGCCCCGGGTCGCCGACCGAGTCCGTGTTCGACCTGCTGATCAACGACCGTCGTGTTCGGCGCCGCTGGTGTAGTGGTCAGCCGCGGGGTCGGTAGGCCGCTACTAGTGGGCACTGGAAGGTCTGCCGGGCCTGTAGTCCCACCTGGTTCAGATGACGGACCACGATGCCGTAGGCGGCCAGAGGCCCGACTTCGGTGTAGGGCACCTCCTGGGCGGCGCAGAACGGACGCACCACCGCTCGAGCGCGGCGCAAGTTCGG
>JACCZI010000161.1 GCA_013696015.1 Nocardioidaceae bacterium | reverse complement strand
CTCCACGGCCCCACGTTCACCCGCCCGGCGCGGCACCCAGGCCAGCTTGGCACCGGTCCGTGACGCGACCTCGGCGGCGGCACTGAACGCACCCGGCACGCCGGCGAGCCGCTCCCCCACGAGGATGACGCTGTCGGGGCCGAGGCTGACCCGGCCGGTGAGGTCGGCCAGGGCCGCCGCCTCGTCACCGGGAACGGTCGTGACGACCAGCGCGGCGAGCTTGTCCGAGCCGCGGGTGGCGTGGCTGCTGAGCGACACGATCCGGGTGTCGTGTTTGCGCATCGCCTTGCGCAGCCGCAGGAAGATGATCGGTGACTCGTCCTCGGGCTCGAAGCCGGCCAGCACGACGGTGGCAGCGCGCTCGAGGTCGGCGTAGCTGACGGCCAGCGGAGTCGCCGCGACGTGGGAGGCGAGGAACTCGGCCTCCTCCTGCGAGTGCACCCGGGCACGGAAATCGATGTCGTTGGTGCCGAGCACGACGCGGGCGAACTTCGCATAGCCGTACGCGTCCTCAGCCGTGAGCCGCCCGCCGGGCAGCACACCGACTCTGCCTTCGGCAGCTAGCAGGCCGCGACCAGCGATCGCGAACGCCGCCAGCCACGAAGCCGGGTGGAGCTGTCCCGTCTCGCCGTCACGGACCAGGGGCGTAGTGAGCCGGTCCGGCTGCCGGGAGTACGTGAACGCGAAGCGGCCCTTGTCGCAGTTCCACTCCTCGTTGACCTCGGCGTCGTCACCGGCAAGGCGGCGCATGACCTTGCCGCGCCGATGGTCGGTGCGTAGGGCGCAGCCGGACGCGCAGTGCTCACAGACGGAGGGCGTCGACATCAGGTCGAATGGTCGGGAGCGGAACCGGTACGCGGCGCTCGTGAGTGCCCCGACGGGGCAGATCTGGATCGTGTTGCCCGAGAAGTAGGACTCGAACGGTTCCTTCTGATAGATGCCGACCTGCTGCAGCACGCCTCGCTCGATCAGCGCGATGAATGGGTCGCCGGCGATCTGCTCGGAGAACCGGGTGCACCGGGCGCACAACACACACCGTTCGCGGTCGAGCAGCACCTGGGCGGAGATGTTGACCGGCTTGGCGAACGTGCGCTTGACCTCGGTGAACCGCGACTCACCGCGCCCGTGACTGAGCGCCTGGTTCTGGAGCGGGCACTCCCCCCCCTTGTCGCAGACCGGACAGTCGAGGGGGTGGTTGATGAGCAGGAACTCCATGTTGCCCTGCTGTGCCTTGTCTGCGACCGGTGAGGTGACCTGAGTGCGCACCACCATGCCGTCGGCCACCTGAAGCGTGCAGGATGCCTGCGGCTTGGGGATCGGCCGACCGTTACCGGCATCGGGCACCTCGACCAGGCACTGGCGGCAGGCTCCGATCGGCTCCAGCAGCGGGTGGTCGCAGAAGCGGGGCACCTCGACGCCGATCTGCTCTGCGGCGCGGATCACCAAGCTGTCCTTGGCCACCATCACCTCGACGTCGTCGATGGTGACGCGGACCAGGTCGTCGCGCGGGGGCTCCGCGGGGACGACCTCACCGGGCCGGTTCGTCGTGACGGTCATGCGCGGGCTCCGGCGTGCTGGCTGGCGGCGAACAGGGTCGCAGCCTGCGGGTCGAACGGGCAGCCGCCGTCGTTGATGTGGGTGAGGTACTCGTCGCGGAAGTACTCGATCGAGGAGGTGATGGGGCTCGTGGCCCCGTCACCGAGCGCGCAGAAGGACCGACCGAGGATGTTGTCGCAGAGGTCGACCAGCACGTCGAGGTCGGTCTCGGTCCCCGAACCGTCCTCGAGCCGCTGCAACGTCTGCACCAGCCACCAGGTGCCCTCACGGCACGGCGTGCACTTGCCGCAGGACTCGTGCTTGTAGAACTCGGTCCACCGCAGCACCGCCCGCACCACGCAGGTCGTCTCGTCGAAGATCTGCAGCGCCTTGGTACCGAGCATCGAGCCAGCCCCCGCGACCGCCTCGTAGTCGAGCGGAACGTCGAGGTGCTCGGCGGTCAGCAGCGGGGTCGACGACCCGCCCGGGGTCCAGAACTTCAGCTCGTGCCCGGCGCGCACGCCGCCCGCGAGGTCGAGCAGCTGGCGCAGCGTGATGCCAAGCGGCGCCTCGTACTGGCCCGGTCCCTCGACGTGGCCGGAGAGCGAGTACAGCGTCATGCCCTTGGACTTCTCGGTGCCCATCGACCCGAACCAGTCGCTGCCGTTGGCGACGATGCTGGGCACCGAGGCGATGGACTCGACGTTGTTGATCACCGTCGGGCAGGCGTACAGGCCGGCGACTGCGGGGAAGGGTGGCCGCAGCCGTGGTTGCCCGCGGCGACCCTCGAGGGAGTCCAGCAGCGCCGTCTCCTCACCGCAGATGTAGGCGCCGGCGCCGGCGTGGACGACGAGGTCGAGGGCATACCCGGAGCCGCCGATGTCAGCACCGAGGTGACCGGCCCGGTACGCCTCGGAGACCGCCTGCTGCAACCGGCGGACGACGTGCAGCACCTCACCGCGGATGTAGATGAACGCGACGCTGGCCCGGATAGCGTAGGAGGAGATGATGACGCCCTCGATCAGCGTGTGCGGTGAGGCCAGCATCAGCGGGATGTCCTTGCAGGTGCCGGGCTCGGCCTCGTCGGCGTTGACGACCAGATAGTGCGGCTTGTCATCGCCTTGGGGGATGAAGCCCCACTTCATGCCGGTCGGGAAGCCGGCGCCGCCCCGGCCGCGGAGCCCGGAGTCCTTGACCACCGTGATGACGTCGTCCGGCGCCATGGTCAGCGCCTTGCGCAACGCCGAGTAGCCGCCCCGGCTCTCGTACGTCCGCAGCGTCCAGGAGCGATCGGCGTCCCAGTTGTCGGACATCACCGGGGTCAGCGTCACGTCATGCGTCATCGGGCGTCGCTCCCCTCACCGGTGCGGGTGTCGGCGCCCGACTTCGCGACCTCGACGTCGTCGCCGCCAGGGTATGCCGACTGATCCGACACCTGGCGCGGGTCGCTGTGCGTTCGGTGCGAGCCGTTGCCGTCGGGCGAGGGCGCCGTCCAGCCGTGCTGCCGCGCCAGTCGCAGACCGGCCAGGGTGGCCGGACCAGCGGCCGGCCCCTCGTCAGCGCGGCCGTCGGGGAAACCGGCCAGCACCCGCTCGGCATTCCGCCACGTCACGACACGAGCCCCACGCGTCGGGTGCACCTCGCCCCCGTCCCGCAGGTCGTCGACCAGCTGGACCGCCGACTCCGGCGTCTGGTTGTCGAAGAACTCCCAGTTGACCATCACGACCGGCGCGTAGTCACAGGCGGCGTTGCACTCGACGTGCTCGAGCGTGATCGCGCCGTCCTCCGTCGTCTCGTCGTTGCCCACGTCGAGGTGGTCCTTGAGACGGTCGAAGATGGCGTCGCCGCCCATCACCGCGCACAGCGTGTTCGTGCAGACGCCGACGTGGTAGTCGCCGACCGGACGCCGCTTGTACATCGTGTAGAACGTGGCCACCGCGGACACCTCGGCCGCGGTGATCTCGAGCAGCCGGGCGCAGGTCTCGATCCCGCCGGGTGTCACATGCCCGGCGACCGACTGCACGAGGTGCAGCATGGGCAGCAGCGCCGAGCGGGGGTGCGGGTAACGGGCGATGATCGCGTGCAGCTCAGGGAGCGCCTCGGTAGGGAACGCGGGGTCACCGATCAGACGGCTGGTGGTGGCTGCGATCGAGGTGTCGCCGCCCTCGTTGTCACTCGTGGACACGTTGCTCACCGGGGTGAGCGGATCCTTTTGCCCCATCAGCGGTCGACACCGCCCATCACCGGGTCGAGGCTCGCGATCGCGACGATGACGTCGGCCACCTGGCCACCCTCGCTCATGACCGAGGTGCACTGCAGGTTGACGAACGACGGGTCGCGGAAGTGTGCCCGGTACGGGCGGGTGCCGCCGTCGGAGACCAGATGGCAGGCCAGCTCACCACGAGGCGACTCGACACTGGTGTAGACCTGCCCGACGGGGACACGGAAACCCTCGGTCACCAGCTTGAAGTGGTGGATCAGCGCCTCCATCGACTCACCCATGATGTGACGGATGTGGTCGTGAGAGTTGCCCATGCCGTCGGACCCGACGGCCAGCTGCGCGGGCCAGGCGATCTTCTTGTCGCCCACCATCACCGGTGCACCCTCGAGATCGGCGAGCCGGTCGGCGCACTGCTCGACGATGCGCAGCGACTCCCACATCTCCTGCAACCGGATCCGGAAGCGCCCGTACGCGTCGCAGGTGTCCCATGTCACGACGTCGAAGTCGTAGCCGTCGTAGCCCCAGTATGGTTGCGTGCGGCGCAGGTCCCACGGGTACCCGGTGGCCCGCAGCACCGGGCCGGTCGCGCCGAGCGCCAGGCATCCGGCGAGGTCGAGATAGCCGACATCGACCAGCCGGCCTCGAAAGATCGGGTTGGCGTTGCAGAACGCCGCGTACTCCGGCAGCCGCTTGCGCATCAGCTTGACGAACTCCCGGATGTGCTCAAGCGCACCGGGTGGCATGTCCTGCGACACCCCGCCCGGCCGGATGAACGCGTGGTTCATCCGGAGCCCGGTGATGAGCTCGAACAGGTCGAGCACGGACTCCCGCTCACGGAAGCCGATCGTCATGACCGTGAGGGCACCGATCTCCAGGCCTCCGGTCGCGATGGCGACCAGATGGGAGGAGATGCGGTTCAGCTCCATCAGCAGGATCCGCATCACCAGCGCCTTCTCGGGCACGTCGGCGGCGATGCCGAGCAGCTTCTCCACACCCATGACGTACGCCGCCTCGTAGTGGAACGGCGCGAGGTAGTCCATCCGGGTGCAGAACGTGACGCCCTGCGTCCAGTTGCGGTACTCCATGTTCTTCTCGATGCCGGTGTGCAGGTAGCCGACGCCGCAGCGCGCCTCGGTCACCGTCTCGCCCTCGAGCTCGAGGATCAGGCGGAGCACGCCTTGCGTCGACGGTTGCTGCGGGCCCATGTTGACGACGACCCGCTCCTCGTGGCTCTCGGCCAGCCCGACGACGACGGAGTCCCAGTCCTGCCCGGTCACGGTGAAGACCGGGCCGGCGTTGGTGGTCTGCTCGGCCGCGTAGGGGTCGGAGGTCTGCTGCTGCGTCATCAGGTGTAGGACCTCCGAAGGTCCGGCGGCTGGATGGTGGCGCCCTTGTACTCGACGGGGATGCCGCCGAGCGGGTAGTCCTTGCGCTGGGGGTGGCCGGGCCAGTCATCAGGCATCTCGATGCGGGTCAGCGACGGATGGCCGTCGAAGATCATCCCGAAGAAGTCGTACGTCTCGCGCTCGTGCCAGTCGGCGGTCGGGTAGACGGCGACGACCGAGGGCAGGTGCGGGTCTGCGTCCGGGACGGCCACCTCGAGGCGGATCCTGCGGTTGTGCGTCATCGACACCAGGTGGTAGACGGCATGCAGCTCGCGGCCGGTCTCAGCCGGGTAGTGCACGCCCGAGACGCCGCTGCACAGCTCGAAGCGCAGCGCGGCGTCGTCGCGGAGCACCTGGGCGACCTCGAGCAGCTTCGCCCGCCGGATGTAGAACGTGATCTCGTCCCGGTCGACCACCACATGCTCGATCGGGCTCCCGTCGCCCGCAGTGTTGTGGAGGGCCGCCTCGAGGTGGTCGGCCATATCGTCGAACCAACCGCCGTACGGTCGCTGCGTCGCCGACGGCAGCACCACCGGACGGCTGAGCCCCCCGTACCCAGACGTGTCGCCAGGCCCGCGGACGCCGAACATCCCTTCGCGGACGTCGATGATCTCGAGCGCCGGCTGCTGCGGTGACACGGGCAGCGTGTTCTCCGGCCAGCGCTCGTGGGCCTTTCCGGCGAGGGCGTCAGGCGAGTCGTCGTGCGGTGTGGTGCCGACGGCGGGCTCGTCGCGCGGTTCCTCAGCAGGCGTCTCTGGGGGTTCCGCCGTCATCGCAGCAGGCCCTTCATCTCCTCCAGCGGGACGGCACGGAGCGCCGCGTCCTCCTGCTCGGCCACCTGCGTGAGCCGGGAGGAGCCGAGCTTCTCTGCCTGGACCTGGTCGTGCAGCTTGAGGATCGCGTCGATCAGCATCTCCGGCCGCGGCGGGCAGCCGGGCAGGTACATGTCCACGGGGACGACGTGGTCGACCCCCTGCACGATCGCGTAGTTGTTGAACATCCCACCTGAGCTGGCGCACACGCCCATCGCCAGAACCCATTTGGGGTTGGCCATCTGGTCGTACACCTGGCGCAGCACCGGAGCCATCTTGTTGCTGACCCGCCCGGCCACGATCATCAGGTCGGCCTGCCGCGGCGAGGCACGGAAGACCTCCATGCCGAACCGGCCGAGGTCGTAGCGCGGACCACCGGAGGTCATCATCTCGATGGCGCAGCAGGCCAGGCCGAACGTCGCAGGCCAGAACGACGCCTTGCGGAAGTATCCTGCGACGCCCTCGACGGTCGTCAGCAGCACGCCGCTGGGCAGCTTCTCCTCAAGCCCCACGGTGTCGCCCCCTGCCCTTCGGTGCCACGCTTGTCAGTCCCATTCCAGGCCGCCCCTGCGCCACACGTACGCGTAGGCGATGAAGACGGTGAGGATGAACAGGAACATCTCGAACACCCCGTACCAGGCGAGGGAGTCGAAGGCCACCGCGAACGGGAACAAGAAGATGATCTCGATGTCGAAGATGATGAAGAGCATCGCGGTGATGAAGTACTTCACCGGGAAACGGCCGCCACCGACGGGTTGCGGGGTCGGCTCGATGCCACACTCGTAGGAGTCGAGCCGGGCACGGTTGTAGCGCTTGGGGCCGGTGAATGCGCTGGCGACGATAGAGAACACCGCAAAGGCCGCGGCCAGCAGGCCGAGGGCCAGGATCGGGATGTAGAGGTCCACGCGCGCTCCCCTCTCTCCTCTTGGCGCCCGCCAGTCGTGGCCGGGTGCGTCATCCTAATAAGTCGTTGCGATGGTCATGCAGCCGGAGTCACCTTGCTGACGGCGTTGATCAGACGGTCGGTCACGTCGCCGTCCCGCGGCTCGGTGAGGTTGGCCAGCAGCTTCAGCGTGAAGCCCATCAGCCGCTCCCGCTTGAGCCCGTGCCGGGTCGCAGCACCCATCACTGCGGGGTTCCCGATGAGACGGACGAACAACCGCCCGAGGGTGTAGTAGCCGCCGTAGCGGTCGTCGAGCGCGGCCGGATAGGACCGGAGCGCCAGCTCCTGGAGGTCCGGGGCCAGACCGGCCGCCTGTGCGATGGACTCGGCGGCCATCTCGCCCGCCTCCATGGCGTAGGCGATGCCCTCGCCGTTGAAGGGGTTGACCATGCCTCCGGAGTCACCCACCAGCAACAGCCCGTCGGCGTAGTGCGGCTTGCGGTTGAAGCCCATCGGCAGCGCCGCGCCGCGCACCGGTGCGGTCCGGTGCTCCTCCCGAAAGCCCCACTCCGGCGGTGTGCTGTCCAGCCACCGACGGAGCAGCTCCTTGTAGTCGACGCTGCGGAAGGCGCTGGAGGTGTTGAGGATGCCGAGTCCGACGTTGCAGGTGCCGTCTCCGACGCCGAAGATCCAGCCGTAGCCCGGCAGCAGGTGACCCTTGCCGGGCGGCCCGTCCCAGAGCTCCAGCCACGACTCGAGCCAGTCGTCCGCGTGCCGTGGGCTGGTGTAGTAGGTGCGGACAGCCACACCCATCGGCCGGTCGTCACGCTTGACCAGTCCGAGGGAGAGCGCCAGTCGGGCGGAGTTGCCGTCGGCGGCCACCACCACCGGGGCGCGAAACGTGATCTCGTCGGCAGACTTGTGACCCGCGTCGTCCACCTGAACCGCCCGCACCCCGCACACCCGGCCGCTGCGCTCGTCGGTGACCGCTGCGGTGACCGCCGTGCGCTCGTGCAGCCTGGCACCGGCGTGCTGTGCATGGCGGGCCAGGGTCTCGTCGAAGTCGAGCCGGGTCCGGACCAGCCCGTACGACGGATAGGCGCCGAGGTCGGGCCACGGCAGCTCGAGCGTGTGGCCCCCGCCGACGATGCGCAGGCCCTGGTTCTTGATCCAGCCGGGCGCCTCGACGTCGACGCCCATGGCCAACAGCGCTCGGACCGCTCGCGGGGTCAGTCCGTCGCCGCAGACCTTCTCGCGCGGGAACGAGCTCTTCTCCAGCACCAGCACGTCGAGGCCGGCTGCGGCGAGGTAGCACGCCGTGGTCGAGCCACCCGGACCCGCGCCGACAACGATGACGTCGGCCTGTCGTGCGTCGCCGGCGGTCCCGGTCATGTGGCTCCCTCGTCCGGCCCGGCATGGCCGC
>JACCZI010000157.1 GCA_013696015.1 Nocardioidaceae bacterium | reverse complement strand
GCGCGTCGATCGACGCCGTCAGCTCGGTGGCCAGTCCGGCCAGCAGGGGACCTGCGAGGACACCGACGCCACGACTGAGTCCCCACAGCCCGGCGCCGGCTCCGTGGGCACCGCCGCTCGGCAGCAGGTGGGAGTCAGTCCAGTCCGTCGCCGAGCAGCAGCGCCATCGCCACGAGCACGGCGAGGACGAGCACCAGCGCCGCCCGGGTCGGACCGGCCGCCTGAGCCCCGGTGACGTACGTCCCAGTTTCCAGCTCTCGGCTTACGGCTCGGTAGCGGGCCGCGCCGTACGCCACCCCCGCGGTACCGACGACCACGAGCAGTGCGCCGGCGCCGAGCGTCGCGGCGGTCACCCGGCCTCCGCCGCCGAACCGAGCAACGACGAGCCCGACGATCATGACGTTGGCGGCGGTCCGCAGCCACGCCAAGAACGTACGTTCGTTCGCCATGTGGTCGCGCGCCCGGCTCGAGGGGTCCACTGGCTCGCCGTCAGAACCGGCGTCATGGTCCATGGCGTCATTGTGCCGCTGGGTTCAGGGCCTGCGACCCAGCAGCCCGAGCAGACGCTCCTGCTCAGGCGCATCCTCGGGGACCGGAACCGCCGGCCCGCAGACACCGTCCAGGCGCAGAGCCTCGCCGAGCCGCAACGCCATTGCGTGCACCGTGCTCACCTCGGAGCTGGGCAGCGTTTCGTCCTGGCCGGTCGCCCGAGCAATGTCCCAGGCGTGGACCAGCAGGTCGAAGCCACCGAACTGGTCGACTGTCTGCTGCACGCTCGCCCGACCGAACGCACCCTCGTACTCGGCGCCCGCGCGCGACGGGTCCTCCAACAGGTCCTGCATCGCATCACGGGCCTCGAGCCAGGCCGCGACCGGTTCGTCTGAGACTGATCGGTTCAGGTCGACCGTGACACCGGCCTGGCCGGGCAGTTCGCGGTGGTTGCCGATGACATGCCCCAGCACGTCGCGGGCGCTCCATCCTTCGCAGGGCGAGGGATCGTCCCAGCGATCGGCGGGGACGGCCGCCACCCGCCGGGTCATCTCGTCGGCCAGGGTGCGATAGCGCTCAGATATCTGGGTCATGGGTTTAGCATCCAACACCTCGGTCAGCCGCCGGACTGGCCTGCTTCGTACGCGACGCCCACACGGCGGGTACCGCCAGCAGCACCGCAGCCACGCCGAAGCCGAGCATCGTGACGACGCCGCGCACGGGGTAGACGTGGCTGTCGATAAACGAGTAGCTCGACGCCAGTAGCACGAGCGAACCCGGAAGCATGCGCAAGCCGAACCGTCGGACGTACACGACACCGACCAGCGCGCTCGAGGCGAGCAACGAGTACACCCCGACCTCGGCGAGGTCGCCACCTTGGCCGAAGATGATCGACTTCGGCTCGCTGACGTCGAAGCCGGAGGACGTGCTCGCCTCGACCAGTGCCCCGTTGGCGATGCCTGCCAGCACGTCGAGCGCGGTGTAGAAGGCGGCGTAGACGAAAGCGAGCACTCGCGCCCCGACGGCCACGATGCCGTCGACGCCGGCCCAGACCCCACGGAGCAACACCCAGACGTTGATCGCAAGCAGGGGAAAGAGCGGGAGCATCACGACGTGCAGGTCTCGCCACCAATCGGCGGACTCAGACGTCAGGTGCGCCGGGTGGGTCACCCCGGCGATCGCGAGGGCGAGCGGACCGGTGACCAGTACGGCGACGTGACGCCAGCCCAGCACGGGTGAGCGGGTGGTCGTTGCTGCGGCGTCAGGGGGCACGGAGGTCACTGCCTCAGCCTGTCGGACGGGGAGACGCTGTGACATTTGCCATGCCGCCCGTATCCCGAGTTGCGGCCGTTACCAGGAGTCGATCGACGTCGAGGTGCCAGTGAGCACCGCCTACAACCAGTGGACGCAGTTCGAGTCGTTCCCGCAGTTCACGGGCGGGTGTCGAACGCATCGACCAGGTCGGCGAGACGATGACCCACTGGGTGACCAATATCGGTGGGGCCAAGCGGGAGTTCGACGCCGAGATCAGCGAGCAGCCTCCCGACGAGCGTATCGCCTGGCGCAGCCCGACCGCCTGAGGAGTCGGCCCGACCGGTGCCGGGTGCCGCGGTCAAGGAGCATGATCTCGCCGGCCGAGCAGGCTGACCAGCACCCCGGCCACGGCACCACCGGCG
>JACCZI010000138.1 GCA_013696015.1 Nocardioidaceae bacterium | reverse complement strand
GCCCACGCCACAGCCGACCGTCGCGGACGGCGTACGTCGCGTCGCCGGAGCCCCGGCGCAGCGGCCCGAGGATGCTGCTGAGCGGGACCGGCCGGCCGGGCCGCCAGACGGTCGACATCGCTCCAGCTGCGATCGCTGCCGAGCTCACGTGCCTAGTATGTCGGTGGCTTGCCACACAATGGTGCGGTGCTGCTGAGCGAGGTGGTCGAGACGTCCACCGCGGTGGCGGCGACGAGGTCCCGGCTCGCCAAACGCGCTGCCCTGGCTCGGGCGTTGCGGTCCGCGCCTCCTGACGAGGTTGCCACGGTGGTCAGCTACCTGTCCGGCTCACTTCGGCAGCGTCGTACGGGGATCGGCTGGGCCGCGCACGAGGTCACGGCGCCGGCGGCCGCCACGGGCACCCTCGAGGTGGCTGACGTCGACGCGGCATTCGAGCGCATCAGCGCGCTGTCAGGAGCGGGCAGCCGTGACGCACGCCGGGATGCCCTGGCAGCCCTGCTGCGGCAGGCCACCGCCGTCGAGCAGGACTTCTTGTGGCGGCTAGTCACCGAGGAGCTGCGCCAGGGCGCTCTCGACGGAGTCATGCTCGACGCGGTGGCGGAGGCGTTCGACGTGCCAGTGCCCGCCGTCCGCCGAGTGGCGATGTTGCTCGGATCAACCGCCGCCGCAGCAGAGGTGGCGCGAGAGGGGCAGCCGGCGGTGGACGCCGTGGGCCTGGTGGTCGGGGTGCCGGTGCGCCCGATGCTCGCTGGCACCGCACCACACCTCACCGCAGCTCTGGCAAAGGCTGCGCCCGGCGGGGATGACGTCGTGGTCGACCGCAAGCTCGACGGCATCCGCATCCAGGCCCATCGAGACGGCGACGTGGTCCAGTTGTTCACGCGGAGCCTCGACGACATCACCGACCGGTTGCCCGAGGCGGTCGAGGTGGTGGCGTCGTTGCCCGCCGACCGAGTCGTCCTCGACGGTGAGGCGATCGTGCTGCGCCCCGATGGTCGGCCGGCTCCGTTCCAGGTCACCGCCGCCCGCACCGCGAGCCGCGTCGACGTCGCCGAGCTGCGGTCACGGGCACCGGTGGCCACGGTGTTCTTCGACGTCCTGCACGTCGACGGCCGAGATCTGCTCGAGCAACCACTGCGCGATCGCCTGCACGAGCTGTCCGCCCTAGTGCCCGAGGCGCACCGGGTGCCCGCCGTACGGGTCTCCTCGACACAGGATGCGCAGTCGTTCTTCGACGCCACAATCGCCTCGGGGCACGAAGGCGTCATCGTCAAGGCGCTGAGCTCGCCGTACGACGCCGGACGACGCGGCAGCGCCTGGGTGAAGGTAAAGCCGCGTCACACCCTCGATCTGGTGGTCCTGGCCGCCGAGTGGGGCCACGGTCGCCGCAGCGGGCGGCTGTCCAACCTGCATCTCGCGGCGCGCGACGCCGCCGACGGGTCGTGCGTCATGCTGGGAAAGACGTTCAAGGGCCTCACGGATGCGCTGCTCACCTGGCAGACCGAGCAGCTCCTGGCCCTGGAGATACGCCGCACCCGTTCGACGGTGTTCGTCCGGCCGGAGCTCGTGGTAGAGATCGCGTTCGACGGTGTGCAGACTTCGTCGCGCTACCCAGGCGGCGTTGCCCTGCGCTTCGCCCGGGTGCTCCGCTACCGCGACGACAAGACGGCCGACGACGCGGACAACATCGAGACGGTGCTGGCGCTGCACGACGCCCCGTCATAAGTCTCGGATCGTCGCAGCGTGAGGGACGGCGGACGGTTCGTCGTCAAGGGCTGTTGAAGTACTCGTGGGCCCCCACCCACGCGAGAACCTGGGCGCGCGCGTAAACGCGATCCCTTTGGCACCGCGTCGCGGTTCAAATCCGTTCGCGGCGACCTGCCCCGTCGACCTACCCTCGTTGCATCATGCGTGATTTCCCCCCGACCTTCGCGACGTTTCTGCCGGAGGCGGGTGGAGAGGTGGCGACCCACCCGGACATCCGCAGCCCGGGGGCGTTTCTGCGCTGGCACTTGGGACAGCAACCGGGAGTCATCGCGGCGGCGACGTTCGTGGGTTTCTTGTGGCAGCTGCCGCTGACCCTCGGGCCGTGGCTGGTCGGCAAGGCCGTCGACGAGGGGATCCTGGCCGGTTCCTCGTCGGACCTACTGCGGTGGGCCGGGCTGCTCGGGCTCGTCACGGTGATCGGGGCGGTGTTCGGCATCGCGATGCACACCTTGGTCGTGCGCAGCTGGTTGATCGCGCTGTACGGGACCAT
>JACCZI010000076.1 GCA_013696015.1 Nocardioidaceae bacterium | reverse complement strand
CGGCAACGCGGCCGTGAAGCACCTGGCGGGGGAGCCCCCGCCACCGTTCGAGCGTCGCCCGGTCCGACTGCCGCGCACCCGACCTCGACCGACCTAAGCGCGTTGCGGCGCTGGTCACGGGGCTCGTGGCGCGATACAACGGGGGATGTGCCCAACGACACGGAGCCGGAGCCCATCGCCCAGGCCACCGAGGAATTCATCGATCCGCGCCTGGTGGTCGGCCCCCTGCTGCGCCATGTCGACGAGACGTCCGCAGTGGTCTGGGTGGAAGTCGCGGCCGCCACCGAGGTGGCCGTCCACGCCGGCGGCCGCAGCTGGACCGCCCGGACCTTCACCGCGCACGGCCACCACTACGGCGTGGTGGACGTCGAGGGCCTGCAGGCCGGGGACAACCTGCCGTACACGCTCAGCATCGATGGGGACCAGGTGTGGCCGCCGTCCGGATCGGTGCACCCGCCCAGCCGCATCCGCACCCTCGACCACGAGCGGCCGCTGACTGTCGCGTTCGGGTCGTGCCGGACCAGCGTCGCCCATGACGCAGCGGGCAACCGGAAGCACGGTGTCGACGCGCTGCGCGCGATGTCGCTGCGGATGATGGAGCAGGACGAGTCGGCGTGGCCCGACCTGGTGTTGTTCCTCGGGGACCAGGTGTACGCCGACGAGACCTCCCCGGCGATGCGGGAGTTCATCACCTCGCGGCGGTCCGTCGACGAGCCGCCCGGCGAGGAGCTGAAGGACTTCGAGGAGTACGCCCACCTCTACCGGCTGGCGTGGAGCGACTCGGTGAACCGATGGCTGCTGTCGACGCTGCAGAGCGCGATGATCTTCGATGACCACGACATCCGCGACGACTGGAACACCTCGGCCGCCTGGCGACAGGAGATGGCGGCGACGTCATGGTGGCGCGACCGCATCGTCGGTGGCCTGGGGTCGTACTGGATCTACCAGCACCTCGGGAACCTGTCGCTGAGCGACCGTGCCGAGGACCCGGTCTGGCGGCACGTCTCCGGCGCTGAGGGGGAGGATGTCACAGAGTTCCTCGACTCGTTCGCCGAGAAGGCCGACGTGGAGCCGGACTCGTACCGGTGGAGCCATGCCCGCGACCTGGGCCGCACTCGCCTGATCGTGGTCGACTCTCGCTGCGCCCGGGTGCTGCAGCCCGACGACCGACAGATGCTGGATCCAGCCGAGATGGGTTGGCTCGACGGGCTGCTGCAGGGGGGTCGTGACCACATCCTGATCGGCACGTCGCTGCCGTACTTGCTCCCGGCAGGACTGCACTACCTCGAGGCGTGGGACGAGGCGGTCGCGGCCGGCGCGTGGGGTGGTCGCGGCCGCAAGGTCGGCGAGCGGATCCGACAGGGAGCCGACCTCGAGCACTGGGCGGCGTTCCAGGACTCGTTCCAGCAGGTCGCCGCGATGGCCCGCGACGTGGTCAACGGGCGGCGCGGGACGGCTCCGGCCACGGTGACGTTCCTGTCCGGTGACGTCCACCATTCCTACCTCGCCGAGGTGGAGCTGCCGGAGCCGAGCGCCGACGGCCGCATCCTGCAGGCGGTCTGCTCGCCCATTCGCAACCCGATGCCGCGGGCGCTCCGGTTCGGCTTCGCCGCGATGGCGTACGGCTTCGCCTGGCCCGCCGGGCGGGCCGCCGCCCGCTCGGCCAAGGTGCCCAAGCCACCGTTCCGCTGGCGCATCACGAAGGGACCTTGGTTCTCCAACAGCATCGCGACGTTGGAAGTGAAGGGGCGCGACATCCGGCTGGTGTGGGAGAAGTCGGTCACCGGCGATGGCGACAATGCCCATCCGGAGCTGGAACGGGTAGCGGCCGTGGATATCACCGAGCCGGCTGGTTGAGCCGGCCGTAGGCTCTTGGGCATGACAGCTCCTGCTGTGGCGACGGTGACGCTCGACGACATCGCGGCGGCCCGGGAGCTGCTGCAGGGCGTGATCGAGCCCAGTCCGCTGCAAAGCTCGCGGTCCCTGTCGGAGCTGGCCGGGGTCCCCGTGCACCTCAAGTGCGAGAACCTCCAGCGCACCGGGTCGTTCAAGCTGCGCGGCGCCTACGTCCGCATCGCCAAGCTCAGCCCGGAGGAGCAGGCCCAAGGCGTGGTCGCGGCCAGCGCCGGGAACCACGCCCAGGGGGTGGCGCTGGCGGCGACGCTGCTCGGGACGCGTTCGACGGTCTTCATGCCCGCAGGCGCGCCCATCACCAAGGAGAAAGCGACGCGGCAGTACGGTGCGGATGTGCGGCTCGTGGGGTCGTCGGTTGACCACGCCCTGCAGGCGGCCCGCGACTTCGCCGGCTCGACCGGCGCCGTGTTCATCCACCCCTTCGACCACCCCGACATCGTGGCCGGCCAGGGCACGATCGGTCTCGAGCTGCTCGACCAGCTGCCGGACTGCGCCACCGTCATCGTGGCCGTCGGGGGTGGCGGCCTCGCGGCGGGGATCGCGACCGCGATGCACTCACGTCGCCCAGACGTACGGATGGTAGGTGTGCAGGCCGAGAAGGCGGCTGCGTACCCGCCCTCACTTGCGGCCGGACGCCCTCTCACCGTGAATCTGGGCACCACGATGGCCGACGGCATCGCGCTGTCGCGGCCCGGTGACGTGCCGTTCGCGGCGATCCAGGAACACGTCGACCAGCTGGTGACGGTGTCGGAGGAGTCGCTCAGCTCGGCGCTGCTGATCCTGCTCGAGCGGGCCAAGCTGGTGGTCGAGCCGTCCGGCGCCGCCGCGGCGGCTGCGCTGCTCGATTCCCCCGGCGCGTTCGAGGGTCCGGTCGCGGTGATCCTGTCCGGGGGGAACATCGACCCGCTGCTGCTGATGCACGTGATGCGGCACGGGTTGGCGGCGGAGCGGCGCTACCTGATCCTCCGGGTCCGCATCCCCGACCGTCCCGGCGAGCTGGTGCGGATGCTCGACGAGCTGGCCGGCCTGCAGGTCAACGTGATCGAGGTCGTCCACGAGCGCACCTCGGCCCGGCTGAACGTCGACGAGGTCGAGGTATCTGTCCAGGTGGAGACGCGAGGCGCGGACCACTGCAACCGGTGCACCGAGCGGCTGCGCGAAGCCGGGTACGCGGTCTCGATCGACTGATACGCGGCCGGAATAAGGTGGACCCTCGGCACGCTGCGCGGTGTAGACGTGACAGGCGCCAATGCCGAGGAGGCCCGCATGGCGGCAGTCGAGGTGGCCGGCCTCACCAAGGTGTTTCGGAGTCGCAAAGAGTCGGTGCGGGCACTCGATGGCCTCGACCTGGCGATCCCCGAAGGCACCGTCTTGGGGCTGCTGGGGCCCAACGGCTCCGGCAAGACGACGACGGTGCGGATCCTCGCAACGCTGCTCGACGCCGATGAGGGCAGCGCCCGCGTGCTCGGGCACAACGTGGCCCGCGAGCCCGACATCGTACGGTCCCTGATCGGACTGTCGGGGCAGTTCTCGGCGGTCGACGAGAACCTCACCGGGCGCGAGAACCTGTGGATGTTCGGCCGGCTGTACGGCCTGCCCTCGGCGCAGGCGCGGGACCGGGCCGCCGAGCTGCTCGAGGTCTTCGACCTGTCCGAGGCGGCGGAGCGCACCACCAAGGACTACTCCGGAGGGATGAAGCGCCGCCTCGACCTGGCCGGTGCCCTGGTGGCCCAGCCGCGGGTGCTGTTCCTCGACGAGCCGACCACCGGGCTCGACCCCAAGAGCCGGATCGAGCTGTGGGAGGTGATCCGGCGGCGGGTCCGTGAGGGGGTGACCCTGCTGCTGACCACGCAGTACCTCGAGGAGGCCGACATCCTCGCGGACAACATCGCGGTGATCGACCAGGGTCGCGTGATCGCGGAGGGCACGGCGGACTCACTGAAGGCCAGCGTGGGTGGGGAGCGGATCGAGGTCGTCGTGCACGAGGCCGACCAGGTCGGGGTCGCCGCCTCGGTGTTGCGGCGGCACTGCGAGGACGACGTCGGCATCGAGGAGCGGCATCGCCGGCTCACGGTCGCCTCGTCCGGAGGCGCCTCGGTGCTCGTATCGATCATCCGCGACCTCGACGCCGAGGGCGTGGGGATCGACGACATCGGGTTGCGCCGCCCGACCTTGGATGACGTCTTCCTGACTCTCACCGGCCATGCCGCAGAGCGGGCCGAGGCCACCGACACCCGGCGAGGAGCAGCCTGATGACGGCCACGACCACGCCGCCGCAGGTGCGTGCCGAGACACCCGGGGCGAAGCCGAGCGCGGTCGCCAACGGTCTGGTCCTGGTCTGGCGCAACCTCAAGCGGCTACCGCGGCAGCCCGACATGGTCGTCTACGGGACGATCCAGCCGATCATGTTCGTGGTGTTGTTCGCGTACGTGTTCGGCGGCTCGATCTCGGTGGGGGGCAGCAACGACCCTCGGGTCTACCGCGAGTTTCTGATGGGGGGCATCTTTGCCGAGACCATGGCGTTCGCGGTCGCATCGAGCTCGGTCGGGCTGGCCGACGACATGAAGAAGGGTCTGGTCGACCGGTTCCGCTCGCTACCGATCGCTCGCTCTGCGGTGATCACCGGGCGCGTCGTCGGCGACCTGGTGTTCAACGCGTTCGTGCTGGTGGTGCTGATGCTGTGCGGACTGGTGGTGGGATGGCGGATCCGCTCCACCGTGGCCGAGGCCGCGCTGGCCGTCTTCATCTTGTTGCTCTTCACGTTCGCGATGCTGTGGGTTGGCGCGCTGATCGGCCTGAGCGTCAAGAGCGCCGAGGTGGCGGCGTCCGCAGGCCTGATCTGGCTCTTCCCGCTGACGTTCATCTCCAACGCCTTCGTCGACCCCTCGTACATGCCCGGCTGGCTGCAGCCCGTCGCCGAGTGGAACCCGATCAGCGCCGTCGCGCTCTCGGTGCGCGACCTGTTCGGCAACCCGGTGGGCAACCGGCCGGACAGCTTTGCCGGTGACCACCCGGTGGCGCTCACGTTCATCTACCTCGCGGCGATCATCGTGCTGTTCTCGTGGCTGGCCGTCCGCAAGTACCAAAAGGCCGTCACCCGCTGACTCCCCGGCGGCTCCCTCGCAGGCTGCAGCGCCCACGGCGACGACGCCAGCTCTTGCACGACGACGCCCAGCCTTCGCGCGACGACGACAGCTTCCAATGGCTGAGGGTCGCTTCCAATGGGTTCGGACCCATTGGAAGTGCGTCTATCCCATGTGAACATGGGATAGGGACGCGTGGCACCGACCGGGCTGCGGGCGAGGACCTCAGCTTCGGTAGGGCTGGGTGTCGATGATCTCGACACTGACGTGGCGGCCGTTGGGGGCGGCGTACGTGGCGTTCTCGCCGGCCCGCTTGCCGAGGATCGCGCTGCCCAGCGGTGACTGCGGCGAGTAGACGTCGAACTCGACCGAGTCGTCGAGCGCGAGGAGCTCCCGAGAGCCGAGCAGGAACGTCTGAGCGTCGTCGTCGCCGACGAACCGCACGGTGACGACGGTTCCCGCCTCGACGACGCCCTCTGCGGTCGGCTGCTCACCAACACGAGCCCGGCGCACCATGTCCTCGAGCTGTCGGATCCGGGCCTCGGACTTGCCCTGCTCCTCCTTGGCGGCGTGGTAGCCGCCGTTCTCCCGCAGGTCACCCTCTTCGCGAGCCTCGCCGATCCGCGCGGCCAGCTCCGCACGCTCAGGGCCGCGAAGATGTTCCAGCTCGGAACACAGGCGGTCGAAAGCCTCCTGGGTCAGCCAGGTCACGTTCTCATCGGTTGGTGAAGTCACGAGTTGGAGCTCCTTGCAGGGTCTGCGCGCCGCACGACACGTCGCGTCCGGGCGTCGCAGGACAGTATCAAGAGATGCCCTCGGACGTCTGATCCTTACCCGCCCGAGCCGGCGACCTCGCAGCTGCGCAGCACTCCGCTGACGGCCGCCCGCTCCGTGACGATGTCCTGCTCGACGGTGATCGTGCCGGCCTCACCAGCGGGAATGTCGAAGCTACGCTCACCGACGGTCGCGTGGTCGGTGGCCTGGGCGTACACGTGGCAGCGCACCGCATCCCCCTGCCGTCTCAGCACGGTGATCGTCACCGACGTCAGGTGCTCGGACTCGATGGCGAAGCCACGCAGCTGTGCGGAGACCGGTGGCGACGACAACGCGGTCGCCGTCCACAGCAACCACCCGAGCCCGGCGACCGCCACCAGCGCGACACCGCAGATCACCAACCGACGCGACCAGCGTCGCGGGGCACCGTAGCGCTCGGCGAGCAGCCGCGCCCGTTCCTGCCCGGCGGTATCGGAACCTGTCCTGGGAATGGCGGGTCACACCTTTGGGGTTGTCTCGTACGGCGGGCGGGCAGCCCAGTGCCGGGAGCAGCGCGGTGCTCCGTCACCATTGTGTCGGGTGGCCGGGCCGCCCCGACAATGCCGAAGGAGAGCAGTGGCCAAGCAGCTGCGCTTGATGCACGTGCACGCGCACCCCGACGACGAGTCCAGCAAGGGGGCGGCGACGACGGCGAGGTACGTCGCCGAAGGCGTCGATGTCCACGTGGTCACCTGTACTGGCGGGGAGCGTGGCTCGATCTTGAACCCCGCCATGGACCGCCCCGACGTCTTGTCCAACATCGCCGAGATCCGCCGGCAGGAGATGGAGCGGGCCCGCGAGATCCTCGGCGTGACCCAGGACTGGCTCGGGTTCGTCGACTCGGGTTGGCCGGAGGGCGATCCGCCGCCGCCGTTACCGGAGGGCTGCTTCGCAGCGCTGCCGCTCGACGAGGCCGCCGCACCTCTGGTGAGGTTGATGCGTACGTTTCGGCCGCACGTCGTCACCACGTACGACGAGAACGGCGGCTACCCGCACCCCGACCATGTCATGTGCAACCGCATCAGCGTGGCTGCGTTCGACGCGGCCGGTGACTCGGACCGCTATTCAGGGTGCGGCCCGGTGTGGCAGCCACTCAAGCTGTACTACCACCACAGCTTCCACCGCGAGCGCACCCAGGCACTGCACGACGCCATGGTCAGCCGGGGGTTCGTGTCCCCGTACGGTGAGCGGCTCGCCGAGTGGACGCCCGACCCCGAGCACGCGGCCCGGATCACGACCCGCGTCCCCAGCGCTGACTACTTCGCGGTCCGCGACCGGGCGCTGCTCGCCCACGCGACGCAGGTGGACCCGAACGGGCCCTGGTTCTCGGTGCCACTGGAGGTGCACCGGGCGGCGTGGCCGACCGAGGACTTCGAGCTGGTCCGCTCCCACGTGCCGGCGGAGTTGCCCGAGGACGACCTGTTCCACGGCATCCGCGACCGCGACTCAGCGGCGGCTGAGCTGCAGGTCACGCCATGAACGCCGGAGCAGTGGCGGTGGGGGCGGCGCCACTGCTGCTGACCGTCGATGAGGACACGGTCAAGCCGGGTCTGCTGGGGTTCGTCGTCGTGATGGCCATGGCAGTGGCGTTGTACTTCCTGCTGCGGAGCATGGCCAAGCACCTGCGGCGGGTGGACGTCGACCGGGAGTCGGGTCCGGACACCCCCGCCGAGCCGAAGGGCCCGGACTCGACCTGACCATCCGGACTGCCGCGTCACC
>JACCZI010000057.1 GCA_013696015.1 Nocardioidaceae bacterium | reverse complement strand
GCCCTGGTCGGTCGACCCGGGCTCGAACTCCCACCCGAGCACGCCGGCGTAGAAACGCTCGGCTCGCGACACGTCGGGCGTCCACAGCGCGACATACCCGATGTCCCCGTGGTGGATCGGCTCCGGCGCGGCTTCCGCGAGCACCGGCCCCTCCAGCATCCAGCGATGACCGTACGGGTCGCGGATGGTCGCCATGCGTCCGTACGGGTTGTCCTGCGGCTCCCGCTCCACCTGGGCGCCTGCCTCGCGGGCGCGCCGCAACGCGTCGTCGGTGTCCGGCACGCTCAGCACCAGGCTCGTCGTCACCGGGCGGCTCGGGTCGCCCGGCACGACGCCGAGTTCGGGCGCGCCGTCGGAGAGGTAGAACACCGCGTCGTTGACGCGCAGCGCAGCATGGCCGATGCGGCCACCGGGCTCCTCGTAGCGTTCGCCGAACTCGACGGCACCGAGCGCGTCGGCGTACCAGACGAGCGCCTCGCGGCCGTCGCTGACCGCGAGGTACGGGACGACGCCAATCGGGGGAGTGGGTTCGGTCATGTCGACTCCTTCGGGAAGATCCAGGGCGCGCCCAAGCCGGGCGCGCAGTCGGGTCGCGAAGCGGAGGTCGGGGGCCACCGGCTCGACGGGAGTCGCCAGCGCCCGCAGCGGATCAGCCATGGTGCTCCTCCTGTCGGTCGTCGGGATAGGCCCGTCGGAAGGCGGTACGGGCGCGCACCAGCAGTGCCTCGGTTGCATGCACTGTGCGACCGACGACGTCGGCCACCTCGGCCACCGGCAGGTCGTCGACGTAGCGCAGGGTCAGGACCAGCCGATGGGTCGCTGACAGGGCGGCGAGCGTCGCATGCGCGACTGCTCGATCGAGTGTTGCGTCCCAGGGGTCGTCGGCCTCGCGGCTCTGCTGGGATCGCACCGCCTGCAACCGCACCGCGTCTCGCGCCTCCCGCCGCCAGTGGTCCGCGAGCTTGTGCCGGGCAATGCCGACCAGCCAGGCGCGCGTCAGCGGAGCCGCACGTCGCCCGCGCACCGCGTCGACGGCCGCGAGGAACGTGTCGGCGGTGAGATCCTCGGCCAGCCCGCGTTGACCACACCGGGACAGCAGGTAGCCGTAGACGTGAGGCAGCGCGTCGTCGTACGCCGCGAGGAGCCCGTCGGCCCCGGCTGGCTCCGCTGCCGGTCCGGTCACGTTCCTATAGTCGTACGGCGGTACCGAACTCCGACGCCCAGGCGCAGCCGCCTCCTCCACCACCGTCGAGTGTGACGTCTGCGCCACGCGCCGGTTGGCCCGCGAGTGGCGTAACTCAGCCGCCGTTTCGCCCGTCCACCGCATTCGTGCGCCACCCGGGCGTCGTCCACAGCGGCGCGGGCGGACGGGGTGGTCGGGGTCAGCCGGTGGGCCAGCGGCCGAGCAGGGGCGGCAAGCGTCGTACCGCGTCGGCGAGGGCCTGCAGGTCGTCGCCGAAGAGGGCCTGCGGACCGTCGCACAACGCGGTCTCCGGGTCGGGATGGACGTCGACGATGACCCCGTCCGCGCCGACGGCGATCGCCGCTCGAGACAGCGGCACGACGAGGTCGCGGCGGCCCGCGGCGTGCGACGGGTCGACGATGACCGGCAGGTGCGAGACCGCCTGGACGACCGGGACCGCGCTGATGTCCAGGGTGTTGCGGGTAGCGTTCTCGAAGGTGCGGATGCCCCGCTCGCACAGCACGATGTCGAGGTTGCCCCGCTGGGCGACGTACTCCGCCGCCATCAGCCACTCCTCGATGGTCGCCTGCATCCCTCGCTTGAGCAGCACCGGCTTGTCCGACTGGCCGACCGCCTGCAGCAGGGCGAAGTTCGCCATGTTGCGCGTGCCGACCTGCAACATGTCGGCGTATTCGGTGACTACGTCGATGTCTTGCGCGTCGACGATCTCGGTGACGACCGGCAGGCCCGTCTCCGCCCGCACGTCGGCAAGGATCTTGAGCCCCTCAAGACCGAGGCCCTGGAAGGCGTACGGCGACGTCCGCGGCTTGTACGCGCCGCCGCGCAGCAGCGCCGCGCCGGCGGCCTTCGCCATCATGGCCGCCTGGAGCGTCTGCTCCGGTGTCTCGACCGCGCACGGCCCGGCGATCAGCGAGAACGTGTCCGGCCCGACGGCCGCCCTGCTGTCGCCGCTGCCGACCCAAACCGTCGAGCGCTCGGCGTGGTGCTCGCGGCTGACCAGCTTGTACGGGGCGGTGATGCGGTGCACGTCGGCGACGCCGGCAAGCGCCCGCAGGTTGAGCCCGTGCAGGGTCGCGACGTCGCCGACCAGACCGATGATGGTGCGCAGCACACCACGGCTGACGAAGGCCTCGGCGCCCGACTCCTCCACGCGCTCGACGACGCGCGCGATGTCGGCCGGCGTGGCGTCGGGCCGCATGACGATGACCATGGGGCCGCCAGGCTACTGCGCGGTCATTGCGCCAAGTGCGGGACCTCACCTTCGAGGTGCCGCCCAGGCGTCAGCTCCACGAGGTACATCGCGGCCAGGACGAAGCCGCCGCCCACCGCCATCCGGGTGGTGACGCTCTCTCCTCCCAGCGCCACCGCGAACGCCGCGGCGAACACCGGTTCCAGCGTCATCACGATCGCCGCCCGAGTCGCCGTGAGGTGAGCCTGGGCCCACGTCTGCGCGAGCAGCGCCAGCGCGCCGCTCACCAGCGCCATGTACAACACCGCCACCCAGTCGTCGGCGCGAGTCGGCAGCGTGATGCCGTCGTACGCGGTGGGCAGGGCGGCGACGACGGCAATGACCGCCATCTGCAGCACGGCGAGCCCGTACGCATCTTGCGTGCTGGACCAGGCGCCGAGGCCGACGATGTGGAGGGCGTAGAGCATCGCGGCGGCGAACGTCAGTGCCTCCCCGGGGCCGATGGAGAGCCCGCGCAGGCTCAGCACGGCCAGCCCTGCGGTGGACAGCGCGATCGCCAGCCACACCACGTGCGGAATGCGTTCGCGCAGCAGCCAGCCGGCGAGCACCGGCGTCGCGACGACGTACATGCCGGTGATGAAGCCGGAGACGCTGGCGTCGGTGCTTTCCAGGCCGATGGTCTGCAGCAGCTGGGCGACCCCGTAGACGCCGCCGAGAACCAGTCCCTGCCGACGAGCCCGACGCGACATGCGACGGACCGCTGCGGGGGAGACGACCGCGAGAACGACCGCCGCGATGCAGAAGCGCAGCGCGAGGAAGTCGGCGGCCGGAACACGGTCCAGCAGGTCCTTGATCAAGAAGAATGTCGAGCCCCAGGACGCCGTGACGCCGACCAGGGCTAGCGTCGCCAGGCCGCTGCGGCGACCCGCAGGTGCAGCGACCCGGCTGCTCACACGACGTAGATCGTGACCGTGGAACCGACCGGCGCCTGTGTCCCAGCACTCGGGTCTGCGCCCACGACGAGAAAGCCGCCGATGTAGGAGTCGTCCTGCAACACGCGCACCTCGAAGCCGGCTGCCTCCAGAGTCTCCTGGGCAGTGCCCGGTGTGAGGGCCTGCACGTTGGGCACCTCCACCAGGTGTGGCCCCTTCGACACGACGAGCTCGACCGTGTCGCCGCGGTGGCCGGTGCCCCCGCCCGGCGACTGGCTGATCACCTCACCTTTGGCCACGCCGTCGTCGTACACCCGGTCCGGTGTCGGCACCCGCAGCCCGAGGTCGAGCAGGTCCTGGCGAACCTGCTCGTACGACTCGCCGGTGGTCTCGGGGATCTCGACCGGCCGGGGACCTGAGCTGACGAAGAGCGTGACCGCAGTGTCGGGTGAGAGCTCACGGCCGACCGGGACCGAGCTGTCGAGCACGACGCCCTCTTTGGTGCGGCCGCTGTGGCGCTCGACGACCTCGGGCTCCAGGTGCGCCTGGGTGAGCGCGGCACGCGCCTCCTGCTCGGTCAGCGTCACCACCCGCGGCATCGCATACAGCTCCTCGCCTTTGCTCAGCACCACCGAGACCGTGCCACCCTGCGCGACGCGATCGTCGGGCGCCGGGCTCGTGGTGATGATGCGGCCCTCGGCCACCTGCGTCGAGTAGTCTGCCTCGGCGACCTCGAAGGTCAGGCCCGCCTGCTCGATGACGGTCTGCGCCTGTTGCCGGGTGGCACCGGTGACGTCAGGCGTCGTGGTGAAGCGACCGACTCCGACGTACCAGCCGGCCACCGCGGCCGCGACCGCGAACGCGACGACGAGAGCGATGAGCAGCCACCCGCGACGGCGGTTGCGTGCCGAGGCGTGCGGCCGCCGCGCGGTCGCCCCCCCGTCAGGCGCCGGCTGCGTCGGCACGCCCACCGGGACGGCGAGCTCCCGCTCGTGGTCGCTCCCGACGACCAAGGTGTGTTCGGGGTGGATCTGCGGGCGCAGCTGCGGTGGTGGTGGCAGCAGCAGCGGCTCCTCGGGGACCGTGTCGTACGGCACCGTCGCGAGGCGGGGGGTGAGGTCCTCGGTCAGCTCGACGTCGTCGGCTAGCCCCGCCTCGACCGCGCTGCGCACCCGGCGAACCTGGTGCAGCATCACCTTCGCGTCGGTCGGTCGCTGGTCACGGTCGCGGGCGGTGGCCCGGGCGACGAGAGCGTCGACGTACGGCGGCGTCGTGGGCATCAGCGCCGACGGCGGTGGTACGTCCTCGTGCACGTGCTTGTAGGCCACCTGGATCGGTGACTCGCCCTCATGCGGCTTGCGTCCCGTGAGCATCTCGTACAGCAGCACGCCGCAGGCGTAGATGTCACAGCGGGCGTCCGCCCCCTGGTTGAGGACCAGCTCGGGGGCGAGGTAGGAGACCGTGCCGATGAGCAGGCCGCCGGTGGCGGTGGCAGCCGTCGTCGAGCTGATGGCCCGAGCCAGACCGAAGTCGGCCACCTTGATGCGCCCGTCCGTGGCGATCAGCACGTTCTCCGGCTTGACGTCGCGGTGCACCAGGCCGGCCTGGTGCGCCGCGGCCAGCGCCGTCAGCACCTGTTCCAGCAGCAGCAGGGCCCGTTGCGGCGGCAGCGGAGCGTTGTCGCGGATGTGGTCGCGCAGCGTGCTGCCCGGGACGTACTCCATGACGAGGAAGACCGCCCCATCGTCGCTGCCCTGGTCGAAGACGGCGACGACGTGGGGAGAGCTGAGCCGGGCCGCGGCGCGGGCCTCCCGGACGAAGCGGGCGGCAAAGTCGTCGTCGCCGCCGAGCCCCTCGTGCATGACCTTGATCGCAACCGTGCGGTCCAGCCGGGTGTCGACACCGGTGTAAACCGTGGCCATACCGCCTCGCGCGATGCGCGACTCGACCCGGTATCGGCCGTCGAGGAGCCGCCCGCGGAGCGACTCGCTGCTGATCGTGGTCACCGGCCTGCCTCGGCGGACGTCGGACGTCGGACGATCATCGAGTCTAGGTCGGCGGGCGCCGAGGAGTCCGCAGGCTTGCCGCCTCGTCGCGAGCACATGGCGGGCCGGTGCTGAGCCGACGGACGAGCAGACGTGGCAGGCTTTGCCCGTGAGCCTTCACGCCGGTCGCGCCACCGATGCCGCAGAGCTGGTCACAGACTGGCTGTCCTACGACGAAGTCGCCATGCAGCTGCGCCTCAGCGTCGTGCAGGTGCGCCGTCTGGTGCGGGAGCGGCACCTTGTGGCGCTCGATGTGCCCGGTCGCAAAGGGCCGCAGGTGCCGGCGCACTTCGTCATCGAGGGTCAGCTCGTGAAGGGCCTCACGGGCACACTGACGCTGCTCCACGACGCGCGATACACCCCTGAGGAGTCGGTGGCCTGGCTGTTCAGCATGGACGACTCGCTGCCCGGACGGCCGGTAGATGCACTGCGCGAGAACCGCGGCACCGAGGTACGGCGCCGCGCCCAGGCGCTGGCCTGACGTCCGGCGATCAGCGTTCCCGCCGGATCGACAGGCCGGCCAGAGTCCGCAGCGCCTCGCGAGCCTCGCAGTCGGCGAGCGGCGCCTCGTCGAGCATCGAGGTCCCGCTGGCGTGCAGCCTCTCGATCTGCTCCTCTACCTCGGCCAGCGCCCCGGTGCAGACCATCACATCGCGCAGTGTCGCGACCGCCTCGGCGTCGATCTGCGGGTCGCCGACGTACGTGTCAAGCACGGCGCGCTGGTCGGCGTCTGCGTTGGTGTAGGCGGAGGCCAGCAGTACGGTGCGCTTCCCTTCGCGGAGGTCGTCGCCGGCCGGCTTGCCGGTGACCGCGGCGTCACCGAAGACGCCGAGGATGTCGTCGCGCAGCTGGAACGCCTCGCCCACGGGGACGCCGTACCCGCTCAGGGCCTCCAGCAGCATCGGACTGCCGCCGGCCAGCGCGGCACCCAGGTGCAACGGTCGCTCGACGGTGTACTTGGCCGCCTTGTAGCGCACGATCTGCATCGCCACGGCCACCGAGCCGTCACCCGCCGCCGAGCTCGTCAGGTCAAGGAACTGACCGGCGACGACCTCGGTCTTGCACGCATGCAGGTACGGCGCCGCCCGTGCCAGGCAGTCCGGCGGCAGGCCGGAGGCCGCGAACATCTCCTCCGACCAGCTCAGCAACAGGTCGCCGAGCAGGATCCCGGCCCCGATCCCGTACCGCGCCGGGTCGCCTCGCCACGCGGCGTCTCGGTGCTGCTGCTCGAACGCCCGGTGCATCGAGCGTCGACCCCGACGTACGTCCGAGGCGTCCATGATGTCGTCGTGGACGAGCGCGCTGCTCTGCAGCCACTCGAGCGCGGCGGCGGCACGAACGATCCCGGGCTGCGACGGGTCGCCGCCCGCGGCGCGCCACCCCCAGTAGCAGTAGCCCGCTCGCAGCCGCTTGCCGTCGGCCACGCACTGCTCGGCGGCGGCGAGCAGGGGCAGCACCCGGGGCCCCAGCTCGGCCAACCGGGTTCGTTGGTCGGTGACGAAGCTGTCGAGCGCATCCTGAATCGCGCCACGCACGGCGAGGGGAGACGCGTCGGACACAGCATCCGACCCTACGCTGGCAGCATGGCACGAGGACTGCAGTCGTTGTTGCCGCGCCGCGAGCCTCCGTTGTCGCAGGTGCTGTCATCGGGCGACCCCTCGTACTCTTTCGAGTTCTTCCCGCCGAAGGACGATGCCGGAGAACGGGCGCTCTGGGCTGCGATCCGCGAGCTCGAACCGCTTCAGCCGACGTTCGTGTCGGTGACCTACGGCGCGGGCGGCTCGACCCGCGCGCGCACCGTCCGGGTCACCGAGGGCATCGCGGCCCACACCACGCTGCGCCCGGTGGGACACCTCACCTGCATCGGCCACAGCCGAACCGAGCTGCGCTCGATCATCGGGCAGTACGCCGATGCCGGCGTCGCCAATGTGCTGGCGTTGCGCGGAGACCCTCCTGGGGGTCCGGGCGCCCCATGGAGCCGTCACCCGCAGGGGCTGGACCACGCGGTCGAGCTGGTTGAGATGACGTGTTCGCTGGGCGACTTCTGTGTCGGGGTCGCGGCCTTCCCCGACAAGCACCCGGAGGCGGTCGACAGGGACGCCGACGCCCGCGTCCTCGCCGCCAAGGCTCGTGCCGGTGCACGGTTTGCTGTCACCCAGCTGTTCTTCCACGCCGACGACTACTTCGAGCTGGTCGACCGGGCGGCACGCTTCGGCTGCGACATCCCGGTGATCCCGGGGATCATGCCCATCACGAACCTGAGTCAGGTCGCGCGCTTCGCTGCGCTGTCGGGCTCGGTGGTACCGGCCACGGTGGTGGCCCGGCTCGAGCCGGTGCAGGACGACCCGGCAGCGGTCCGTGCCGTCGGAGTCGAGATCGCTACCGAGCTCTGCGACCGGCTGCTCGCCGGTGGGGCGCCGGGGTTGCACTTCTACACGCTGAACCGTTCGAAGGCGACTCGTGAGATCTACGCCAACCTGGCGGTCGGCGTCACCTGAACGGTTGGTTTAGGGCGACAGAAGGGCGACACGAAGCAGTACCCATCGCCTTTGCGCTCCTCCGCTGTCATCCTGACATTTGTGAGCAGGCGACAACGCCTTCGGCGTACAACCCTTGTGGTACTGGCATCATGCTGCGCCGGGGTGTGGGTCGCGGCGCTCGCCCTGCTCCTGACCGGCGCCGAACCCGGCGGATCGCCGATGCTGCTCGCCGCCTTGTGGGGATGCGGTCTCGCGGCGCTGGTCGCCACGGTCGCCGCCTGCCGCGTCGAGAGCGACTCCACCGACGACCCGGAGTACTTTGCGTCGATCATGCAAGGTCTGCGCACCGAATGGCAGCGGCCCCGGCCCTAGCACCAACCCACGCTCACGATCCGCGGTTCTGACGGCGTGACGGCCAGAAACTGCCGGCCTCGCCACCTGGCCCCACCCCATCAGACACGGCCCCTAGGCTGGTCTAGTGTCGGCAGCCGGTGGCGGTTCTCGCGCGACGTCGCTGCCGAGACGAGTGCGGGTCGTGGTGGTCGGCGGCGGTGTGGGCGGCGCCAGTGTGGCGTTCCATCTTGCCGACCTCGGTGAGACCGACGTCGTGCTGCTCGAGCGCGACGAGCTGACCAGCGGGTCCACCTTCCACTCCGCCGGTCTCGTCGGACAGCTGCGGGCCGACCCGACGCTGACCCGGATGAACATGCACTCGGTGGCGCTGTACCGCCGGCTGCAGGACACCGACCACCCACCGGGGTGGGTGGAGTGCGGCGGCCTGAAGCTGGCGTCGTCCCCCGCGCGCATGGCTGAGATCCACCGCCAGGTGAGCTGGGCCCGCACCTTCGACCTGCCGCTGTACGAGGTCTCGGTCGACCAGGCGCAGCGTCTCTTCCCGCTGATCGACACTGCCGGCGTCCTCGGCGCTGCGTACCTGGAGTCGGACGGGTACGTCGACCCGGCGCAGCTGTGCCAGTCGCTGGCCCACGGCGCCCGCACCGCCGGCATCGCCGTCCACACCAGGACCCGGGTGCTGGGGGTCGGCGTCACCGCGGGGCGAGTCACCGGCGTCCGGACCGACCGCGGCGACATCGAGTGTGAGGTGGTCGTCAACTGCGGCGGCATGTTCGCCGCCGAGCTCGGTCGCCTGGCCGGCGTCCGCATCCCCGTCGTGCCGATGAGTCACCAGTACGTCGTGACCGAACCGCTCTTGGACGAGGGCGCATCGCTGCCCACGCTGCGCGACCCCGACCACCTCGTGTACTGGCGCCAGGAGGTCCGGGGTCTCGTGATGGGCGGCTACGAGCGCGACGCCGCTCCGTTCAGCACGGATGGTGACGGCTACGACGACATCCCCGAGGACTTCAACGGCCGGCTGCTGCCGCCGGACTGGGACCGGTTCGAGCAGATCGCCGGAAACGCCGCCCGCCGGGTGCCGGCGATGGAGCGGGTCGGGCTGCGACGCCTCATCAACGGCCCCGAGGGGTTCACACCCGACAACGAGTTCTGCCTCGGTGAGACCGAGGTCGCCGGACTTTTCGTCGCGGCCGGCTTCTGCGCCCATGGCATCGCCGGCGCCGGCGGAATCGGCCAGGTGATCGCGGAGTGGGTGGTCTCCGGCGCCCCCAGCAGGGACCTGTGGCACATGGACATCCGCCGGTTCGGCGACGCCTACCGGTCGCCGGCGTACACGCTGGCTCGGACGCTGGAGATGTACCAGACCTACTACGACATCCGGTACCCGCATCAGGAACGGACAGCCGGACGCCCGTTGCGGATGTCGCCGGTGTACGGGTGGCACCAGGAGCACGGCGCATCCTTCGGCGAGAAGGCGGGCTGGGAACGCGTCAACTACTACGACGGCAATGCTGCGGCGGGCGACGAGTCGCTGCGTCCCGACGGCTGGGCCGGCCGCCATTGGTCACCGGCGATCGGCGCCGAACACCAGGCGACCCGCACCAGAGCCGGGCTGTTCGACCAGACATCGTTCGCCAAGATCCGCGTCAGCGGGCCGGGTGCCGCTTCGTTGCTGGAGTGGGTATGTGACAACCGGGTCGCGCGTCGGATCGGTGCGGTGACGTACACCCAGATGCTCAACCGACGTGGCGGGATCGAGGCCGACGTCACCGTCACCCGGCTGGCCGACTCGGAGTTCCTCATGATCACCGGCACCGCGTTCGGCACGCACGAGCTGGTCTGGCTGCGCTCTCGAGCCCGCGAGCGAGCTGCGGAGGTGGAGATCACCGACATCACCGGCGGGCTCGTCTGCTTCTCGCTGTGGGGACCGCGGGCAGGGGCCGTCCTGGGTCGCCTCACGACCGCGGACCTGTCCGACGCGGGCTTCCCGTTCATGACGTCGCAGGAGACGACGATCGGCGCGGTCCCGGCGCGAGCGCAGCGCGTGACGTTCGTCGGCGAGCTCGGCTGGGAGCTGTACGCCTCCAGCGAGTACGGGCTCACCCTCTGGACCAGCCTCATCTCGACCGGGGCCGACGAGGGGCTGACCCCGTGCGGCTATCGCGCGATCGACAGCCTGCGGTTGGAGAAGGCCTACCGGGTGTGGGGCAGCGACATCACCTCGGAGACGACGCCGTACGAAGCGGGCCTGGGTTTCTGCGTCAAGCTCGACAAGCCAGGGGGCTTCCTCGGCGCCGACGCCTTGCGCGCACTGCGCAGCGACGGGGTGGCGCGCTCGCTGTGCTGCCTCGTGCTGGACGACTCGCGCCAGGTCGTCCTCGGCTCGGAACCGGTACGCGCCGGTGGGCGGATCGTCGGGCGTGTCACCTCCGGCGGGTATGGCTACACGGTCGAGAAGTCGTTGGCGTACGCGTACCTGCCGAGGGGCACCGGCGAGGCCGGCAACCGGGTCGAGATCGACCTCTTCGGCACCTGGGTCGGGGCAACCGTCGTCACGGCTCCGATGCTGGATCCCGCAGGTGAGCGGCTCAGGGGGAGGGATCTGTCGTCGTAGTCACCGCGGCCAGGATCAACGCTCGTCGAAGGCCTTCACGACTTCCGGGTCGATGTTGCTCTTCGGGCCGGTGAACCACTTCTTCGCCGACAGGTGCCAGCCCAGCCACAGCAGGAGCAGCGCGCTCCCCGTGACGATCGGGGTGTAGTTGACGAACTTCCACGAGAACGGAACCTCGTCGGTCCCGGGGGCGCCGAACAGGTCACGCAGGAAGCCGGGTGCCCCGGCGGGAGTGAACGGCAGGATGAAGTAGACCGACGTGATGGCGATCTCCGCTACCGCGATCGGCGCCATCCACCGCCACTTGGTGCCGAGGTTCCAGGACCCTTGCTGGAACGACGTCCCCGCCCGCCACCGAAGCCAGATCGGTATCAAGAACGCCAGGTAGAGGCCGATGACACCGATCGAGACCACAGCGGCGAAGGCGTAGTTGACGATGATCGGTTCTTTCGCGGTGCGGATGTTGATCTCGATCAGTGCCGGCAGGGTCAGAAGGGCCGCGACCACTGCCGCGATGATCACGGCGTAGACGGGCACCCGGTTCGAGTTCAGCTTGGACCAGTAACCAGCGCCAGGCACGGCGCCGTCACGGCTGAACGCGAAGAGCATGCGCGTCGTCGAGGTCAGGCACGCGGTGGAGCAGTAGAACTGGCCGCTGGCTGCGATGAGCAGGACCAGACCGCCCCAGTTGGAGCCGAGTGCCTGGTCGAAGATGACCGAGACGGCTCCGCCGCCAGCGGAGACGCCATCGGCGTCCTGCACTGCGAAGAGGAAGGCAAGCAGGAGTATCCAGCCACCGATGGCCGAGTAGAAGATGGACCGCCAGATGCCCTTTGCCGCACTGTCTGCGGCGCCGTGCGTCTCTTCCGACAGGTGCGCCGAGGCGTCGTACCCGGTGATCGTGTACTGCGTCAGCAGGAAGCCGAGCGGGATGACGTAGAACCAGAACCCGAACCCGGTGTTGTCGCCGCCGAACAGACCGCCGGTGTTGTTGATGCGTTCGGTGAACACGAACGACATGCTCTGGTGGTTGTCCGGAACGATGATCAGGATCAGGACCACAGCCACCGCGCCGGCGACGTGCCACCACACCGAGATGTTGTTGATGACCGCCAGGAGGTGGCTGCTGAAGATGTTGAGGGTCGAGATCAGCACCAGGACGACCAGGAACTCGATGAAGACGCGCTGCAAGGAGTAGCCCGCCGCCCAGTCCTCGCTGAAGAACGAGAAGGCGAGGTCGAAGAAGTAGGCACAGCCGTAGGAGACGGACGCCACGATGGCGAGGAGGCCGATGAGGTTGAGCCAGCCGGTGTAGTAACCCGCCTTGGGGCCACCGAGCTTGCTGGCCCACCAGTAGATGCCCCCCGATGTGGGATAGGCCGAGACGAGCTCGGACATGCAGAAGCCGATGATCAGGATGAACAGCGAGATGATCG
>JACCZI010000309.1 GCA_013696015.1 Nocardioidaceae bacterium | reverse complement strand
GGCCAGCGCCAGTCCGCGATCCTTACCGCCGAGGGACAGAAGCAGTCGTCCATCCTGACCGCCGAGGGTGAGCGGGAGGCTGCCATCCTCCGCGCGCAGGCCGACCGGGAGTCGTCGATCTTGCGGGCGCAGGGTGAGGGCCAGGCCATCCACGACGGATCGCCGGACCAGTCCCTGCTGGCCTACCAGTACCTGCAGATGCTGCCCAAGATCGCCGAGGGCGATGCCAACAAGGTGTGGATCGTGCCGAGCGAGATCGGTGACGCGCTGAAGGGGCTCGGCTCGACGATGACCCGGGTGTCCGGCATCCCGACGGAGTCCGCCGGTCCGCGTAACCGGGTCGACATGGGCGGAGACAGCGACGCACTGACCGAGCGGGCGACGGCCGAGTCCCGCAGCTCGGTGCAGGCCGCGCACGAGCAGGTCGCCGCCGCCATCGCGTCGGCCGAGCAGGCCGCCACCCTGACCGCGCCACGTCGCCCGGCTAGGCCGACCGAGCCAGAGCCGGTCGAGCCTCAGCTCATCGAGCCACCTGACGACTCCGAGTCCGAGCAAGGGCCGGGCAGCAGCGCCGCGCCGTAGTGAGCTGGCTGGACGCACTCGCCGTCTTCGCCGCCGGCATCGCGGCGGGCACCATCAACACCGTCGTCGGCTCCGGCTCGCTGATCACCTTCCCGACCCTGCTGACGCTCGGTTTCGACCCGGTGGTCGCCAACGTCACCAACACGGTCGGGCTCGTCCCCGGATCGGTGTCGGGCGCTGTCGGCTACCGCCGCGAGCTGGCCGGCCAGCGAGGTCGGCTGTTGCGCCTCGGGGTCGCCTCCCTGCTGGGCGGGCTGGCAGGGGCGGTGCTGCTGCTGATCCTCGACGAGGACGTCTTCGAGGTGCTCGTCCCGGTTCTGATCGTGCTCGGCTGCATCCTCGTCGTGGCACAGCCGAGGCTGTCGGCGTACGTCCGCAGCCGCCGCGAAGGAGAGCGGCCGCGCCACCGCGGGTCGATCCTGGTATGGGTCGCCGTGCTGGCGACGTCGGTCTACGGCGGCTACTTCGGTGCCGCGCAGGGGGTGCTGTTCATGGCGGTGCTCGGGCTCGGCCTGGATGACGCCCTGCAGAACCTGAACGCGACCAAGAACGTGCTCGCCGCGATCGTCAACACCGCGGCCGCCTGCCTGTTCGTGTTCGTCGCCGACGTCGACTGGGCCGCCGCCGGCGTGCTCGCGGTGGGTGCCACCATCGGCGGCCAGCTCGGTGCGACCGTCGGCCGCCGGCTGCCCGACCTGGCCCTGCGCCTGTTCGTCCTGGTCGTCGGGGTCGCCGCGGTCGGGCAGTTCCTGCTCGCCGAAAGCTGACCCGGTCAGGCGCTACGTGCGAGTCCCGGCACCACCTCTGCTCCGGGCAGGGCGGCCAGCGCGGCACCCGGCAGCACGAGCTTGGAGCGCCGCAGTCCGCTGCCGACCACCACGACCGGGGTGTCGATCACCGCGGCGTCCACAAGCAGCAGCCAGTCTGCTGGCAGACCCACCGGCGTGATGCCGCCGTACTCCATGCCGGTCGCGGCCATCGCGAAGTCGGTGCCGGCGAACGATGCCTTGCGGGCGTCCAGCCGCCGGCGCACGAACCCGTTGACGTCGGCCCTCGTGGTGGCGAGCACGACGCAGGCCGCGTGCCGCTCGATGCCTGCCCGCCGCCCAGTCACCACCACGCAATTGGCCGACGTCTCGAGCGGCAGGTCGTACGCCGCGCACAGCGCCGCGGTGTCGGCCAGGTCCGGGTCGATCTCGACGACCTCGGCTGCGGAAACCATGCCGATGGCGCCGGCAACCGGGGCAGCGAGCAGGTCCGGCCGCTCGGCCGCGGGCACGGTGACCAATGAGCCCAACATGCCCGTCATTGTGGCCCGGACCGGTCCGACATGCTGAGCCGGTGACCTCGCTGCACACCGCGCTGTTCGCCGAGCTGGACCTGGCGACCCTGCACGACATCGTCCGGCTGCGCGTCGACGTCTTTGTGGTCGAACAGAACTGCCCGTACCCGGAGCTGGACGGGCGGGACACCGACGAGTCCACCCGGCACGTCTGGGTCGTCGACGCGGCGGTCGTGGGGTATCTGCGGCTGCTCACCGAGCCGGACCGCAGCCGGCGGATAGGCAGGGTCTGCGTCGCCAGGTCGCGCCGCGGCCGGGGCTTGGCCGCCGACCTGGTCGGCGAGGGCCTGCGGCTGAGCCGGGTCGAGACGCCCGGGGCCGACGTCGTGCTGGACGCGCAGACCCATCTGGCGGGCTGGTACGAACGGCTCGGCTTCGAGGTCGACGGCGCAGAGTTCGTCGAGGACGGCATCGCGCACGTACCGATGCGTCGGCGGACCCCCTGGCCCCGCCCCGGCGCCACCCCAGACTGAAGTCTGGATCGGCCGCCGGCGGCGGCCGGAACAGCGCGCTAGCGGCTCGAGCATCGGGTGGACGCGAGCCAGCGCTCGGTCAGGTCGTACGCCTGCGTGCGTACCGGCGCCGCGGACAAGAACACGTCGTGCAGCGCACCGTCGACCCGCGCGATGGTGACGTACGGGCCGAGCCGGTGCGACCAGCGGGCAATCTGCTCGACATCGAGCACGATGTCGGCTGCGGACACGTCGTCGGTCCAGACCTGCGTGAACGCCGTCCGCCGAGAGGCGAGCACCAGCACCGGCGCCCCGGTGTCGACCCCCCGGTGCAGGCGCCGGTGTGCGCGCCGGATCGCCCGCAGCCAGCCAGCGCGCACGGGGAAGCTGTCCAGCGGCTTCCATGCCAGGTCGAACTCCCACTCACCGCGGTGCTGCGAGTGCAGGCTCTCGGCGTACACGCCGGA
>JACCZI010000260.1 GCA_013696015.1 Nocardioidaceae bacterium | reverse complement strand
ATGGTGAGCAGCAAGCAGCGCCGCCGCCAGCTGGCTCGGGAACGCTACCTGCGCCAGCAGCAGCGGCGGTCCGAGCAGCTGCGCCGCGCCCGGCGGCGGCGCCTCGTGCTCGGCGTGCTGGTGGCGGCGGCCATCGCGATCGGCGTCGTCGTGCTGGTGCGGGGCCTGTGGTGACCGACCCGGCGCAATGGGGCCGGGTCGGCGAGGACGGCACGGTCTACGTGCGGACGGCTGAGGGCGAGCGTCCGGTGGGCCAGTGGCCCGAGGGCGATCCGGCGGAGGCGATGGCGCTCTACACGCGGCGCTACGAAGGCGTGCGGGTCGAGGTCGAGCTGCTGGAACGTCGCGTACACGGGGGCTCCCTGTCGCCGAGCGACGCGACTGCCTCGATCGCCGCGCTGCGCGAGAACGTGACCGGCGCGAATGCCGTCGGTGACCTGGAGGCGCTGACGGGGCGGCTGGACGCCCTCGCACCGGTGGTCGCCGCACAGCGTCAGGAACGCAAGGCCGCTCGGGCGCGTCGCCTCGAGGAGGCGACGGCCGCCAAGGAGCGGATCACCGCCGAGGCCGAGCGGCTGGCCGGCGGGTCGGACTGGCGCCACGGCGTGGACTCGATGCGGGAGCTGCTCGAGCAGTGGAAGATGCTGCCCCGTCTCGACAAGGGCGCAGATGAGGTGCTCTGGCGCCGCTTCTCGGCGGCTCGTTCGACCTACTCCCGTCGGCGCAAGCACCACATGGCGGAGCAGCGAGAGCGGCGCGACGCCGCCGCCGATGCCAAGCAGCAGCTGGTCGCCGAGGCGGAGGCGCTGTCGGGTTCGACCGACTGGGGTCCCACGGGGCGCGCGTACCGGGAGCTGATGAGCCGCTGGAAGGCGGCCGGGCCGGCGCCGCGGGGTCTCGAGGACCGGTTGTGGCGGCGGTTCCGGACCGCGCAGGACGCGTTCTTCACGGCCCGTGACGAGAGCAGCGCGGCGCAGAACACGCAGTTCGAGGCCAACGCGTCGCTCAAGCGAGAGATCCTCAACGAAGCCGAGGCGCTGCTGCCGGTTGAGGACATGGCGGCAGCGCGGGAGGCGCTGAGGGCGCTTGCGGAGCGATGGGAGGCGGCGGGAAAGGTGCCCCGCGAGCAGATGCGCTCGCTCGAGGCACGGATGCGCGCGGTCGAGGAGGTGGTTCGCGGCGCTGAGCAGAAGCGCTGGACGCGATCCAGCCCCGAGGGCAGATTTCGGGCAGCCGACGCGGTGGCGCAGCTCGAGTCGTCGCTGGCCGAGTTGCGGTCTCGGCGCGCGGCAGCCGAGCGCTCCGGCGACGACCGCACCGCGCGCGACGCCGACGCCGCCATCGCAGCCCGCGAGTCCTGGCTGACCTCCGCCCGCTCGGCCCTCGCCGACCTCACCCCCTAACCCGACCATCCGCGGGTTCCCGCCCGACCATCCGTGAGTTTTGGCCCGACCATCCGGTAACTTCGCAATCGCCCTGTGGACAACGGCACAAAGCCCCCATCAGCAGCACATGCTCCCAGCATGGACAACCGGATCTTCGACGGCTTACCGATTCTTGGCTCAGATGCCGCACGGCTTGGCCTGAGCCCCAAGGGGTTGCGGCAACTTCTCCACGACCACCGACTGAGGCGCATTTTTCGCGGCGTTTACGTGGACGCCGCAGTCCCGGATACCCGGACGTTGCGCAGCAGGGCGCTGCATCTCGTGATGCCACCGCACGGCGTTCTCTACGGTTGCTCCGCGGCTTGGGCCCTCGGCGTCGACGCCTTTCCGCCGGCGCAGCGCTTCAACTTCAGCCCGACATGTGTTGTCCCGCACGGCACCACACGCTGTACCTCGGCGTACGTCTGCTGCCTCGAGGGGTACCTGCCTCGAGAGGAGATCATGACCATTGACGGCCTGCGGTTGACGGTGCCCGTGCGCACGACTGTCGACATGCTCCGGCGGCTGCGTCGTCCGTATGCGCTGTCAGCGGCCGATGTCATGGCGCACGCGGAGCTGGTGTCGGTGAGCGAACTGATGGCGTACATCGTCCGGCTGAAGCGCTTTCCCGGCATCGTGCAAGCGCGCGAGCTTGTGGTGCTCGTCGAACCGCGAGCCGAGTCGTCGGGCGAGTCCTGGGAGCGCCTGCGCATCATCGACGCTGGCTTCCCTCGACCGGAGCCGCAGTACGTCGTGCGTGATCACCGTGGACGCAAGCTGGCGAGGTTGGACCATGCCTACCCGCATATCCGCGTGGCTGCTGAGTACGACGGTGCCGAGTATCACAGCCACCACGAGGACGCTTCGTACGACGAAGAGCGACGGGCGTACTTGAGGAAGGTATTGGGGTGGCACTTCGTGGTGGCCGGGAAGAAGGACATTCTCGGTAAGGACGACAGCTTCGAAGTCGAACTCGGTCAGCTGCTCGGCCTGGTGCCGTTGCTCCCCCGGCAGTGGTGAGCCGGATCGTCGGGCAGCAACCCGCGGATCGTCATTGGGTGACGCGGTAGACGTCGAAGACGCCGTCGACGGTCCGGACCGCCTTGAGCACGTGACCCAGGTGCTTGGGGTCGCCCATCTCGAACGTGAACTGGCTCTTCGCCACACGGTCTCGGCCCGTCTGTACCGCGGCGGACAGGATGTTGACGTGATGGTCTGAGAGCACCCGGGTGATGTCGGACAGCAGTCGGGCCCGGTCGAGCGCCTCGACCTGGATCGCGACCAGGAACACGCTGGACGCGGTCGGCGCCCAGTCGACGTCGACCATCCGCTCGGGCTGGCTGGAAAGGTCCTTGACGTTCGGGCAGTCGCCGCGGTGCACCGATACCCCGGCTCCACGGGTGATGAAGCCGACGATCGTGTCGCCGGGCACCGGCGTACAGCAACGCGCCAGCTTGAGCAGCACGTCACTGGTGCCGCGCACGATGACACCCGCGTCGCCACCGCGCGGTCGGCGCCGGCGGTCGGACTCGCTCGGCAGCACGACCCCCTCGGCGAGGTCCTCGGCCGAACCCTCGTCTCCCCCGTGCAGGTCGATGATCTTGCGTACGACGTGCTTGGCGCTGACATTGCTCTCGCCAACGGCGGCGTACAGCGCGGACACGTCGACCAGGTGCAGGTCTTCGGCGACTGCCTGCAGCGAGTCGTGGCTCAGCAGCCGCTGGAGCGGCATGCCCTCCTTGCGCATCAGCCGCGCGATCGACTCCTTGCCCTGCTCGATCGCCTCCTCGCGCCGCTCCTTGGTGAACCACTGTCGGATCTTCGTGCGCGCCCGTGGGCTCTTAACGAACGTCAACCAGTCGCGACTCGGGCTGGCACCCGAGGCTTTGGAGGTGAAGACCTCCACGACGTCGCCGTTGTCCAGCGGTGACTCCAAGGGTACGAGTCGTCCGTTGACCCGACCGCCGATGCACCGGTGGCCCACCTCGGTGTGGATCGCGTAGGCGAAGTCGACCGGTGTCGATCCCGTCGGCAAGGCGATGACGTCACCGCGTGGCGTGAACACGTACACCTCGCCGGAGTTGATCTCAAAGCGCAGCGAGTCGAGGAAGTCACCGGGGTCCTCGGTCTCCTGCTGCCAGTCGAGCAGCTGACGCACCCACGGCATGTCGTGGGAGCCGGACGACGCCTCGCCTCGGGCGGTGCTGCGTTCACTGTCGGTCCCGGTGGTCGACTCTTCCTTGTACTTCCAGTGCGCGGCGACGCCGTACTCCGCCCGGCGATGCATGCCGAACGTACGGATCTGAAGCTCCACCGGCTTGCCCTGCGGACCCATCACCGCCGTGTGCAGCGACTGGTACATGTTGAACTTCGGCATCGCGACGTAGTCCTTGAATCGCCCCGGCACCGGACTCCACCGCGCGTGCAGCACACCGAGGACCGCATAACAGTCGCGCAGCGACTCCACCAGCACCCGGATCCCCACCAGGTCGTAGATATCGGTGAACTCGCGGCCCCGTACGATCATCTTCTGGTAGATCGAGTAGTAGTGCTTCGGCCTCCCGGTGACGTGCGCTTTGATCTTGGCCGTCCGCAGGTCCGCCTGCACCTCGGCGACCACCCGGGCGAGGAAATCCTCACGCGAGGGCGCCCGCTCGGCGACCATGCGCACGATCTCGTCGTACACCTTGGGGTGCAGCGTCGCGAAGGACAGGTCCTCCAGCTCCCACTTGATCGTGTTCATGCCGAGCCGGTGCGCTAGCGGTGCGAAGATCTCCAGCGTCTCGCGAGCTATCCGCTGCTGGCTCTCGGGCTTGAGGAACCGCAGCGTGCGCATGTTGTGCAGCCGGTCGGCGAGCTTGATCACCAGGACCCTGATGTCCTTGCTCATCGCCACGACCATCTTGCGGATGGTCTCCGCCTGCGCGGTATCGCCGTACTTGACCTTGTCGAGTTTGGTGACTCCGTCGACGAGCAGCGCCACCTCGTCACCGAACTCCTCGCGCACCGCGTCGAGTGTGTACGCGGTGTCCTCGACGGTGTCGTGCAACAGCGCCGCGCACAACGTCGGCGGCGTCATGCCGAGCTCGGCCAAGATGGTGGCAACCGCCAGTGGATGGGTGATGAACGGGTCGCCGCTGCGCCGGTGCTGGTCGGCGTGCATGCGTTCGGCGATGGCGTACGCCCGCTCGACCGGGGTGAGCTCCGCCTTCGGGTGAGTGCCCCGCACAATGCGGAACAGCGGCTCCAGAGCGGGGTTGATGGGGCCGGTGCGGCCCAGCCGGGCCAGCCGGTGGCGGACGCGGGCGGGCGTCGACGGGCCCTGCGGCTGCGCTGGCTCCGCTTGCGCCGGCGCATGCACCGCGGTCCCTACCTTGGCGGTCTGCTCCTCAGTCACGCTGCTCCACTGGTACCCGGGGGTGCATCCAGTCTAAGCGCGGCTCACCAGCACCGAGGTCAAGACGAACAGGGCCGGACCGGCCACGGCGACGAGCAACAGCCAGGCGACCACCTTGTGGCCGCGCTTGTCGGGGTCGAGGGAACCGGTCAGCGCCAGCAGCGCCCCCTGCTCGGTGTTGCGGTCGAAGCCCATCCGCCGGGCGTCCGGTGGGATCCCCTGAGCGGTGCTTTGCACGAGGGGCTGGTCCAGTGGCTCACGCGGATCCACGGCGGCTCCCTCGCTGATCTTGGGTGCGGTTACGGACGTATCGTACGCCGCTACTTCCAATGGCTGAGGGTCACTTCCAACGGGGTCGAACCCCATGGAAGTGCTCCTACCCCACGTTAACCTGGGACGGGAGCACCGCTCACAGCGTGCGCAGAGCGGCCAGGGGAAGGCCCGCCAGGCGCTCGGCGCCACCGAGGAACGACAGCTCGAGCAGCACCACCACACCCGCGACCTCGGCTCCGCACTGCGCGACCAGCTGGGCGGTCGCCTCGACGGTGCCACCCGTGGCGAGCACGTCGTCGACGAGAAGCACCCGGTCCCCCGTGCCGAAGGCGTCGCGATGCACTTCGAGCGTGGCCTCGCCGTACTCCAGCGCATACGACACGGCGTACGTCTGCGACGGCAACTTGCCTGCCTTGCGAACCGGGACAAAGCCGGTGCCCAGCGCCAGCGCCACCGGCGCGGCGAAGACGAACCCGCGAGCCTCCACGCCGACGACCGCGTCGACGTGTCCGCCGGACACGTCTCGACCCAGGTCGGCCATCGCCTCGACCGTCGCGGCGAAGGCAGCCGCATCCGCGAGCAGCGGCGTGATGTCCTTGAAGACCACGCCGGGCGAGGGGAAGTCCGCGACGTCATGGACCAGCGAGTCGAGCCACGCCTCCACTGCAGCGCCCTCGGACAGCATTGCAGCGGGCTCAGCGACTCTTGCCGCGCGCCGACCGTGGTGACCGCTGGGGCTGCGACCGCTTGGCCGCGCTCGACGTGGTGACCTTGCGCGCCGGCGCCCGCGCCGGAGCCGGTTTCCGCGTCGGAGTTCGAGCCGGAGAGGTCCGGGCCGCAGGGGTCACACCCACCGGCTCGGCGTCCTCATCGACGACGGGCGCGACCGGCGCCGCCGCAGCCTTGGCTCGCTTGGCGAGCACCCGCTTGGTGTGAGCTCGCACCAGAGGCTCGCGCTCCTTGAGCTGGACCGCCAGGGGCGTCGCAATGAAGATCGACGAGTAGGCCCCGGCCGCGGTGCCGACGAACAGCGCGAGCGACAGGTCCTTCAGCGGGCCGCTGCCGAGGATAACCGTGCTGACGATGAGGATCGCAGCCACCGGAAGCAGCGCGGCCACGGAGGTGTTGATCGAGCGCACCAGCGTCTGGTTGACCGCCAAGTTGGCCGACTCCGAGAAGGTTCGGGTCAGGTTCGCGGCGAAGTTGCGGGTGTTCTCCCGCACCTTGTCGAACACCACCACGGTGTCGTACAACGAGTACCCCAGGATGGTGAGGAAGCCGATCACCGTCTCCGGGGTGACCTCGAAGCCGATCAGCGCGTAGATGCCGACGGTGAGCACGAGGTCGTGGATCAGGGCGACGATCGCGGCGACGCTCATCTTCCAGGTCCGGAAGTACAGCGCGATCACGCCGGCCACGAGGACGAGGAACACCCCAAGGGCCAGATATGCGCGGTTGGATACCTCGGCCCCCCAGCTCGGGCCGACGAAACTGCTGGTGATCCCGTCCTCGCGGACGGAGTACGCCTTGGCCAGCGCCGTGACGACGGCCTCGTTCTGCTCCGTGCTCAGCTGCTCGGTCTGGACCCGGACGCTGGCGCCGTTGCCGAGCAGGGAGACCTTGACCTGTCCGCTCTGCTTCACCGACGCGACGGC
>JACCZI010000244.1 GCA_013696015.1 Nocardioidaceae bacterium | reverse complement strand
GGGAAGGATCGTCGTCGGAGGTGCGGAGGGTGGCCCGCCGACCCGGGTCCACGGCGCCTCGTGCTCACGCCCGGGCGGCCACGTGGCGGCCTCCTGGACGTCGGGCAGCAGCGGCTCCTCGAACGGGACGTTGATATGGACCGGCCCGGGGACGGAGGTGCGCGTCCCGGTGGCGGCGGCGACGGCCCGGTCCACCGTCGCGCGAACTGCTACGACCTGCCCGACATCTCGGGCAGGTGGTAGGCACTCGGCGAAGAAGCGCACCGCGGGCCCGAAGATCTTGACCTGGTCGGTCGTCTGGTTCGCGCCGCTCCCGCGCAGGTGGGTCGGGCGGTCGGCCGACAGCACCACCAATGGGACGCCGGCGTGATGCGCCTCGAGCACCGCCGGGTGCAGGTTAGCCACAGCGGTCCCCGACGTTGTGACTACCGGCACGGGGCGACGCGACGCCTTCGCCAGCCCGAGGGCGAGGAACCCGGCGCTGCGCTCGTCGATGCGCACGTGCAGGCGGATTCGTCTAGTGCTGTCGGCGTCGTGCAGCGCCAGCGCGAGCGGAGCCGACCGCGAGCCGGGGGCCAGGACGGCGTCCCGTACCCCGGCCCGTGCGAGCTCGTCGACGATGACGCGCGCCAGCTGCGTCGATGGGTTCACGAGTAGTGATCCTGCCGGAGCGCGTCCACCGCTGCGAGGCGTTCGCGCCATCGGGCGTCAACCCCGGGGCTGGCGCAGGCGGCGGCCAGACTCGCCGCATTCGGCTGTGGCCGGCGAGTCGACAGCAGCCCGTCGACCGGCACCAGCGGCTCAGCAACAACGTCCTCCCGCAGCAACCGAACGGTGGCCAGCCCGCAGGCGTACGGCAGCTCCGGCAGCGCCGCCGCAAGCGCGACACCGGCTCCGATGCCGACCGAGGTCTCCAGGGCACTGGACACGACGACCGGCAGACCGATCCGTTCGGCGATCCGGAGACACCCGCGGACGCCGCCCAGCGGCTGCACCTTTAGCACCGCGACATCCGCGGCACCCAGTGCCGCCACCCGCAGCGGGTCCTCGGCACGCCGGATCGACTCGTCGGCAGCGACCGGCACGGCAACCCGGCGGCGGACGGTCGCCAGCTCTTCGACGTCTCGGCACGGCTGCTCGGCGTACTGCAACCCGCCGGCCGCCCGGTCGAGTCGCGGTATCGCCGTGACAGCGTCGTCGACCGACCAGGCGCCGTTCGCGTCGATGCGGATGCTGCCATCGGCGCCGAGTGCGTCTCGGACCGCCGACACCCGGTCCACGTCGTCCGCCAGTGACTGCCCCTGCTCGGCGACCTTGACCTTGGCGGTCCGACAACCGCTCGCCGCCACGATGTCGTAGGCGCGGTCCGGACCGACCGCAGGCACCGTGACGTTGACCGGAACCGCGTCACGGAGCGGCGCGGGCCAGGGCTCGTACGCCGCCTCGTACGCAGCCAAGAGCCAGGGCAGCGACTCATGGGTGTCGTAGTCGGCGAACGGGCTCCACTCCGCCCACCCGCAGGGCCCGCGCAGCAGCATCCCCTCACGGACACTGATCCCGCGAAAGCGCACCCGCATGCCCACCGCGTACGTGCGCCACTGCACTCGCGCACCCTACGCGCCGCCTCCTCGACCAGCGATACGCGCGGCGGCCAGCGCGGCGAGGGCGGCGCGGTCCACCTTTCCCCCGGGCCGCAGGGGCAGCTCCTCGAGGCGTACGACGTCGCGGGGGGCCCAGGTGCGGGGAAGGGTCTGGGCGCATGCCCTTCGAACGGTTGCCAGTGACGGTACCGGCCGGCCGGGTGGCACCACCACGCAGGCCACGACGCGCGAACCCCACTCCGGGTCGTCGATGCCGACGGCAACGGCGTCGACGACCTCGGGCAGCCCCAGCAGCGTCGCCGTGACGGCCGGCAGCGAGACGTTGACGCCGCCGCTGATGACGACGTCATCGACCCGCCCCAACACCGCGAGCCGTCCGTCGCCGGCCAATGTTCCGAGGTCACCGGTGAGCAGCCATCCGTCCCGCAGTGTCTGCGCGGTCAGGGCGGGGTCGCCGGCGTAGCCGTCGAACAGCACCGGACCGGCCAGCTCGATCCGGCCGGTCGCGCCGATGCGCACCTCGATCCCGTCGAGCGGGTAACCGTCGTACACGCAACCCCCGCAGGTCTCGGTGAGCCCGTACGTCCGCACCACCGGCACCTGCGCGTCGGTGCACAGGTTCAGCAGGTCCGGGCGAACGGCTGCGCCGCCCACGAGCACGGCCTCGAAGCGTCGCAACAGCTCGAGCTCGCCTGCAACAGCCAACCGGTGCAGCTGCGTCGGCACCAGCGCGGTGTAGCAGCGCCCTCCGCCCAACGCCGCCACGGCGGCCGCGAACGAGCCGTGCTCCGCGGCGACCACCGGCGTGGTCTCGGCGACCAGCGAGCGGACCAGGACCTGCAGCCCGGCGACGAAGGTGGCAGGCAGATCGAGCAGCCACTGCCCGGGCCCACCGAGGCGGGTCTGCGTGGCCTCCGCGGAGGCTGCCAGGGCAGGTCGGGAGATCATGACGTCCTTGGGCGCCGCCGTGCTCCCCGAGGTGCGGACCACCACCGGCCCATCGGGTGCGTCCCACCAGTGGGTCAGCGCCGCATGCACCGCGCGGGGGTCCCCACGAACCGGGCGCAGCCCCGGGTACGACGTCACGGCGCAAGGTTAGAGACTGCTCGGCATGGCCGGAGTCCGTGCATGGGTTGCGGGTGCCCGACCTCGCACCCTGCCGGCCGCCGTGTCTCCGGTGCTCGTCGGGAGCGGAGCCGCTGCCGCAGCCGACGGCTTCGAGCTGGCCCCGGCACTGCTCGCGCTGGTCGTCGCAGTCTCGCTGCAGGTCGGTGCCAACTACGCCAACGACTACTCGGACGGTGTCCGGGGCACCGACGCCGGCCGCGTCGGCCCGCTGCGGCTGGTCGGCTCGGGCGTCGCGACGCCGACCGCTGTCCGGACGGCTGCGGTGGTGACTCTCGGGATCGGAGCCGTTGCGGGCATCGGACTGGCCTCGATCTCGAGCTGGTGGCTGGTGGCCGTGGGCGCAGTCGCGCTGGCCGCAGCGTGGACCTACACCGGAGGGCCGAGCCCGTACGGGTACCGGGCGCTCGGGGAGGTGGCCGTGTTCGTGTTCTTCGGCCTGGTCGCCGTGCTCGGAACGACGTACGCACAGCTCGACACGGTCACCGCGGTAAGCGTCGCCGGCGCCATCGGTATCGGCGCGCTGGCCTGCGCGATCCTGGTCGCCAACAACCTGCGCGACATCCCCACCGACGCCGCGTCGGGCAAGCGGACGCTTGCCGTCGTGCTGGGCGACCGGCCGACCCGGGCGCTGTACGTCACGCTGGTCGCCGTCGCGACCGGCTCTTTGATCTGGCTCGCGTACCTGGCGCCACAGTCACTTCTGGGGGCTGTGTTCCTGCTGCCCGCCGCCCGCGGAGTCGACGCGGTCGTCCGTGGCGCCTCCGGCCGCGCTCTGGTCACGGTGCTGCACGACGCCGGTCTCGCCGAGCTGGTCTACGCGGTCGGCGTCACCGCCGGACTGGTGCTGCACGGCTGAGACCACCGCTCAGTCATCGGTGTCCTCCTTGGTGCGCGCCGCCTCGAGCCGGCCGCTCATCCGCTCGGCCCGGGCGGCGATGTCACGCGCGAGCGCGTCCCGCAGGCCGCGCAGCAGCACCAGCGACGCCAGCGCCGAGACGACCAGGGCCACCAGGACCATCCACAGCAGGTTCGCGGTGGTCCTGGCCCAGAACAGCTGACCAACGGCCCACAGCACGCCGAAGGCGCCCAGGAACAGCCCGAGCCGGGCCAGCGTGTACGCGACGAAGCTCCTCATGGCGGCGTCAGCCGCGGAGTACGGCAGCGAACACCGCCGGCTCCACGTTTCCGCCGGAGACCACTGCCACCGTGCGCCCCCACCTGCGGGCGTCGGGGTGTTCGAGGACGGCCGCGGTCGCCACGGCACCGCTCGCCTCGGCAACCAGGCGTGCCTGCACCATCAGGTGGCGCATCGCGGCTGCGATGGCGGACTCGCTCACGGTCACGACATCGTCGACCAGCGCCGTGATGTGCGCCCAGTTGAGATCACCGACCGCGGTGCCGCGCAGGCCGTCGGCGCTGGTGCGCCAGGTCAGGTCATCCGACCAGGTCATCCGGCGGCCCGCAGCGAAGCCTTCTGCAAGGTCGCCGGCGAGCTCCGGTTCCACGCCGACCACACGGGTCCGTGGCGAGCTGGCCTTGACCGCCACTGCGATACCGGAGATGAGGCCGCCGCCCCCCACGGGGACGAGGACGGTCTCGACATCGGGCAGCTCAGCCACGATCTCGAGACCGACCGTCCCCTGGCCGGCGATCACCGCAGCCGAGTCGAAGGGCGGCACCTCTACCGCGCCGGTGCGGGCGGCGATGTCGGCGCAGGCGCTGACCCGCTCGCGGGCCGGCACGAGCACGACGTCGGCCCCCCACCGCCGGGTGGCGGCCACCTTCACCGGGCTGGCCCCTTCGGGCATCACCAC
>JACCZI010000243.1 GCA_013696015.1 Nocardioidaceae bacterium | reverse complement strand
CGGGGGTGAGCATCCGCGAGCACTGGCCAAAGCGCAGCGGGCTCTGAGCTACGCCGACGCCCTCGGCTTGCGACACGAAGGGATCCGCTGGGCCTGGCCGCTCGCAGCCGACGCCGCCCTCGCGCTCGGTGAGCTCGCCGAGTTGGAGCACCTCATCCAATGGCTCGACGACCATCCCCTGGGGCAAGTGCCCGCCGTGCTGCGCGCCGAAAGGCTTCGCGTCCACGCAAAGCTGCTCGCCGTCAAGCAAGACCCGCAGGCCGACGCTGCCTTCGACGACGCCACCCGGGCATTTCGCGAACTCAGATCGCCCTACCACCTGGCCGTGGGGCTGCTCGATCACGCCGAACACATCGCCAACGGCGACCTGCGGACCGCGCAACAGCTCGCCGCCGAAGCCGACGCCATCGCACGACGACTCGGCGCCCAACCGATGATCGACCGAGCGCACTCCTTGGCGAGTCCTTCACGCACCGAACCTGCGGCCTCTACCGGGACAGCGATTCGGTAGCTAATGGCCCCAGCACTGGTAGATCATCCGCGTCGCCCGTTCGACTTATCAAGGCGCCACGAGGGGCTTGCGAGCAGCACAGTATGCAGCACGGCGCTGGGGGGCAGGGATTCCCAGGCTACTGACAGGGCGGGTCAGACAGGGCCACCGCTGGGCCTTGCGGTCTCGCCGCGTGTTGAACTTGGTCGGAGTCTCCCAGGAGCAGCGCTTCCGACTGGGCCATTCGGCTGGCGGCCTGGGGAGATGCGGCTTCTCGGGTGGTGGGCAGGGGCGGGATCGAACCGCCGACCTTCCGCTTTTCAGGCGGACGCTCGTACCAACTGAGCTACCTGCCCCAGGCGTCGGTCACTTTATCGCAGCGATCGCCGAGGCCCGGCGCAGTAGGGTGCCGCCACGGCGGGCGCAGGAGGAGGCCGCATGCGGGAGGCGGTTCCATCCAGCGTGCTGCCGAGGGGCACAGTGACAGTGGCGCTGGTCCTCGTCGCGTCGACGCTCGCCGTCCTCGGGATCACCGCCGACCCGGTGGTCCTCACCCGCGACGGCATCGCGCTCGGTGTCGCAACCGTGGGCATCCTCATCATCAGCATCGACACGCTTCGGTCGTACGACGGTCGGGGGCTGCCGTGGCGGTCCCTGATCCTGCGCAACCTCGGAGTCGCGCTGTTGCTGACCCCGATCTACATCCGAGGGGGGCGTCCGGAGCCACCCGAGAGTTTCGCGGAAGGCCGAACCCCCGAGCTGTCGGACCGGTCGTTGGATCAGAACACCTTTATGGCGACCGTCGACCGCTTCGGGCTGGTCCTGGTCATCCTCGCCGCGGTTGGCCTGCTCATCTACAGCGGTCTCCTCGGTCTTCTGGTGCGCCGCGTCCGGCTCCTCTTCGCCACGAAGCCACCCGGGGTGGCGCCCGGACCTACCGGGGACCCGGTCGGCGACGACGCAGCGGCGCGGGATCGGGCGCGGTCGGCCGCATTGAGACGGTCCGCCGGGGCACTCGACGACACAGACGACCACCGTCAAGCCGTGATCGCCGCGTACGTCGCGCTGGAGCAGCACCTGACCGCCGTCACGGCTCGCCGTGGCAGCGAGACCGCGCGCGAATACGTCAGCCGAGCTCTCCGCAGTGCCGCCACGGAGCAGCCGCACGTGTCGGGGTTGCTGGACGTGTTCGGCTCGGCTCGCTACTCCGCACGCCCGGTGACCGCCGACGACGTGGCTCGGGCGCGACACCACCTCCAGGCGTTGGTGGGTGGGTAAATGCTGCTGGTCATGACGTGGCTCGTGGTGTTCGCCGCCGGGCTTGCCTGGCGCCTCAACGGTGCGGTGCTCTGCCTGCAGGTGCTGTTGGCAGGGGTCGCCATCCTTGCGCTGGCGGCGGCGACCTGGCATCCGGTCGCTCGACGGCGACGCCATGCGCATCCCCGAGGTCCCTTCATCGACCTCGAGCAGCGGCGCATCGCGGAGGCAGACAGCTACGTACGTGAGCAGCTGGCAGCCGGTGCCAGTGCGATACAGATCGCCTCCTCGGCCCACTGGTTCGACTCGGAAGGGGACGCCCGTGACCGCCCTAGATGACCACAGCGCCGCGCGACTGATCGCGGAGGTTGTGGACGAGGTCGGCAAGGCGGTGACGGGCCAGCACGACGCCGCCCAGCTGGTGTTGTTGACCGTGCTCTCACATGGCCACGTCCTCATCGAGGACCTGCCGGGACTCGGCAAGACGATGCTGTCGCGGTCGTTGGCGCGCGCGCTCGGGGTGACCTTCGCACGGGTGCAGTTCACTCCGGATCTGCTGCCCCAAGACCTCACCGGCACGTCGGTGTTCGACCAGCGCAGCGGCGAGTTCCAGTTCCGGCCCGGGCCCGTCTTCACCCAGTTCCTACTGGCGGACGAGATCAACCGGACACCGCCCAAGACGCAGGCGGCGCTGCTCGAAGCCATGGCCGAGCAGCAGGTCACCAGCGACGGTCAGACCCGCCGGCTGCCTGACCCCTTCGTCGTGGTCGCGACCAGTAACCCGATCGAGTTCGAGGGGACGTACACGCTGCCGGAGGCGCAGCTGGACCGGTTCACCGTACGGGTACGCCTCGGCTACCTCGACCCGGACGCCGAAGCGACCATGCTGCACGGGCGGCTCACCGACACCGTCCACGAGAGCAGCATCCGACCTGTCGTGACAGCCGAGCAGCTGATCGAGCTGCGACGGATGCGGGCCGGTGTCGAGATCCACCGTTCGGTGTTGGAGTACATCGTCGCGCTGCTCGACGCCACCCGACGCCACCCGAAGGTCGCGGTGGGCGCCAGCCCACGGGGTGGCCTCGCGCTCGGCGCGCTCGCCCAAGCGGCGGCTCTGTCCGCCGGACGAGCGTTCGTGCTCCCCGACGACGTCAAACGGGTGGCGGTGGCGGCACTCGGTCACCGCATCGTCGTCCGCCCCGAGCTGTGGGCGTCCCGGATGACCGGGGACAGCGTCGCGACCGACGTCCTCGAGTCGGTGCCGGCCCCCGTCGCGCAACCCTCGTGACGTCGTCGGTCGGCTCGGGTTCGGCCCGGCTGAACTGGCGGGTGGCGCCGTTCAGCGTCCACCTGCTGGTGTTGGCGGCGCTGGCGGTCGTTGGTCTGATGGTGGTCCCGGGTCCGGCAACGGTGGTCGGCCTGGCCAGTGTGCTGCTGCTGGTGACGCTGGTGCTGACCAACCGCAGGCCGAGCTCGCTGTCCGTCGAGCTCTCGACCAGCACCTCGCGGTGCACCGTCGGCGACGTCGTGCGCTTCGGGCTGAGCTGGACGGCAGACGACTCCGTGCACGTCACCGGTTTCGCCGATGCGGCACTGTTCGTCGAGCTGGCGGGCCGACAGCCATTACACCTCCCCGCCCGCCGTACGGCGTCGTTCTACCTTCGACCGACCGGGTGGCGGGTGGGCTCGCCAGGCGCCCTCCAGCTGCAGGTCGCCACGCGGTACGGTGGCTGGTCGGCGACCGTCCGGTTGGTACTGCCCGACCTGATCGTCCACCCCGAGCTTGAGCAGCAGCCTGGTGTGTATGCACCACCGCAGCTGCTGTCGCGCCTCGGGCTGCATGTGGGCCGGACACGGGGCATCGGAACCGACTTCGCGGAGCTGCGGGAGTACGCGACGGGCGATCCGCTGCGCGACGTCAACTGGCGTGCCCTGGCCCACACCGGTGAGCTGATGGTGTCCCAGCGCTATCGCGACCAGGCAGCCGATGTCGTCGTCCTGGTGGACCACTTGGCCCTGTGGGACGTGTACGACCGAGGGTTGACCGACGCCGCCGTCCGTGGTGGCGCGGCCGTCGCCCGGGCCTATCTGGCCGCGGGTGACCGGGTGGGGCTCGTGCTGTACGGCAGCCCGATCCGGTGGATTCCGCCCGGGCAGGGCCGGGCGCAGGAGATGCGGCTGCTCGACCAGATCGTCCAGCCACCTCCGCTCAACTCCTACCTGGACCCCGAGGTGGCCCGAATTCCGCGTGCGGCGCTGCCTCCCCGTGCGGTGGTCTTCTGCTTCTCGGCTCTGCTGGATGGACGCATCGTGTCGGCCATCGGCCGCCTGGCCTCGCGCGGGCACCGGCTCGTGGTGATCGACCTGGCGGGGGTCGAGCCGCGGGGGTGGCCGAAAGGGTTGTCCGAGTCGACACCGCAGGTCTGGCGAGAGCATCGGCTGCTGCTGCGGGCACGGCTGTCCGAGCAGGGTGCCATGGTCGTCGACGAGCCGAGCAGCGTCGTGGCGGCCGTCCGCCTCATGGCCCGTCGGGGCGTGGCCTGATGAGTCTGGTGCTGCTCGGCGATCCCGTACGGCTCTGGGTCGTCGTGGTGCCGGTGTGGATCGCGGTTCTGGCGAGTGCTGTGCTGCCGTACGCCGGAGAGCCGCCGGTGTGGATGACCGTGGGGCTCGCGGTGGCCACCGTCGCGCTGGGGCTGCGGTGGGTTCGCGGGCTGGCCATGCTGGCGCCGGCGGCAGGACTGGTGGCGCGCGCGGCGGACGAGTCCATGGCCACGGTGCTCGTCGGTCTGGCGGGGGTGGCCGGCGCTGTGGTGGTTGTCGGGCTGCTGGACGGGTGGGACGGCGCCGGCCCGGACCGCGCTCGCGCCGGTGCGGTGCGGTGCGAGGGGACGGGGACCTGGCTTCGAGAGCGACTGGCTGCTCTGGCGCCGCCGCTCATGATTGCCATGACGGCGGGTGTCGGTTGGGCGGTGCTGGCGTTGCTGTCGTGGTCTGCGCCGGGCTGGTTGGTGGTCCTGACACCGGCGCTGCTGGCGACAGCGGTTGTCGCCGCGACGTACGAACTGTGGTGGCGACCCCGACGGGACTCGAACCCGCGGCCTCCGCCGTGACAGGGCGGCGCGCTAACCAACTGCGCTACGGGGCCAGGTGCGCGACTCGCGCGCAGCCAGGGTAGCGCACGCCAACGTGGCGGCTGCCCAACGGAGGTTGAACAGTTTGCCTACCGCGGGGAGTCCAGCCAGGGTTGCTTGAGGTCGAAGAACTCCGGCTGACCGATGCTGAGCGCATCCATCTCTTCCATCTGCGCCTTCAGCTCCGGCGGCACCTCTTTCTGCTCGCCTTCGCGCGCCGCCTCCTCGGAGGTGAAGTACAACGCCACTGTGTAGGCGCCGCCGTCGTGTTCGGCGGTCAGGCTGCCGATGACGTCGGGGCGGTACGCCGCCCAGGCATCCGCGTCCTGTGCCATGAGCTCCCGAGCCCGCTCGGGGTCGCTGCCGCGGCCTTGCATGACCTGCACGAAGCCGGCGTCGTTGGGATCGCCGTTGGCGTCGACGTCGACGCGGGTGCTGTCGCGGAAGGTGACGTCTCCGGTGAACAGCTTGGACATCTCGTTCCACCACTCACCCTGCTCGGGGCGGTCGCTGTTCGTCCGCGCCGCCGCCTCTGACTCGAAGCGCACCAGCGCGATCAGCTGGCCGTCTTCGGTCACGCCACCGGTGCTGCCGAGCCAGCCCGCAGCACCAGGCGCCAGCTCTTGCAGCCACCGATCCAGCCCGGCGCGAACCGCCTGGGCGTCTGTTACCCGTCCCTGGAGTACCTGGACGAACATCACGGACTCCTCTCGTCGAAGACCTGTCGAAACTACTACCGCCCGGACCTGCCGTCGATGCCGCCAGTGGCGAGCCGGTGTGCCCGCAACGGGATTCGAACCCGTGCTACCGGCTCGAAAGGGCGAAAACCGGGGTCTTCCGGGCCATGTTCCTGACCTACCTGAACGTGCTCATACCTTGCAAGTAGGGTTGCCGCCTCTTTGAGGGCCTCAACGTCTCTCACAAGCTGCCTGGCGCAGCAGCGTTGCACCGAGCGTTACCCACCCCAGTCCCACGAGGACGTTCGCCACGATGCCGTGAATGCGATATCCATTCACGGCGTCCCACTCGTCTTGTGTCACGAACACCGACCACATGGTCGCCAGGAGCAGTGCGGCCATGACCACAAGGACCCCACGCGCCCATCCCTGAGGCACTGGAGCGGCCCACGCCAGCAATATCAGGCCTGCGGCCTCGATCGGATACAACAGCGGAGGCACGGTCGCGAGGATGAGAAGGTCGATCACCTAGGAAACCACCAGCGACACGAGCAGCAGGACGTACCCGATCCGAGCGGACCGCGCGGCTCCGTCCCAGAGGACCGGCGACAACAGCGCGAGTCCGGCAGCGATGAGGAGGCTCGGGATTCCCTCCATCAGGGCGCCCCAGAACAAGGGGTCCTGTCCGAGGAAGTGCCGATCCTCATTGTACGAAGTCGGCCCATGCAGGCTGGTGAACAGCGGCCAGAGCGAGGCCATGACCGCGCCACCGACCATGAGCAGCAGACCTGGCGTGCGTCGAGTCATCGGCGGGCTCACCTCCGCAAGATCGGGTGCCAGTCTCGACTGACTGTCCCACCGACGCCGCAGAATGGGGTCGCGATGCGCGCTCACCGATTCGCTCGTGCCATTGCTCCACGCTGCGTTCTCAGCCTTGAACCCCCCGGGTCGGGCGTAGGGGACGTTGGCGGGAGTCAGTAACCGCACCTCAGAGACCCGGTAGTCCGACGGGTCGACGAACGTGTCACCGTACGGGCTGCCACCGTGGACAGGAATGCCGTATCCGTGTCGATCCAGGTGAGTTCGAGTCGCACCGGGGTATTGCCATAACCGTCTGCGGGTCAGACCCATGTTTGCGGTTGTGCCCCCAAACGGGATTCGGACCCGTGCTACCGCCTTGAAGGGCGAAAACCGGTCTCATCCCGAGGCCCGCGATGGCCGCACCGATGCCCCGGAAACCCTGTGAGTAGAGGAGTTTCGAGCCCCTAGAGGGTCTCCCAGGCACCTCTCACGGTTTCCCAGGATCTGCGCCCTGGCTGCGGCCTGGTCGGGCCGCTTCTCCCAGAGCTCGCGAAGCTCCGTGACGTCATCTGGCCGGGCGACCGCCTCGGTCGGCTCGGCCACGGTCGCGGCCGACTTTGTGCCCCGGCGTATTGATCGAGACACTGTCGAGAGTTCTGGACCGTTCGATCCTTGCACCCGAGAATAGGAGGGTAGAGATGGCCGAAGTAGTGCTGTTCCACCACGCCCAGGGACTGACCTCCGGCGTGCTCGCGTTCGCCGACGAGCTGCGCCGCGCCGGGCACACTGTGCATACGCCCGACGTGTTCGAGGGCCGTACGTTCGCCACCGTGGAGGAGGGGATCGGGTTCGCCAAAGAGGTCGGGTTCGCAGAGGTGTTCGAGCGTGGTGTCCGGGCAGCCGAGGAGCTGCCGCCCGAGCTGGTATACGCCGGCTTCTCGCTCGGGGTGATGCCGGCGCAGAGCCTGGCCCAGACCCGGCCTGGGGCCCGTGGTGCGCTGCTGTTCCACTCCTGTGTCCCCACGTCGGAGTTCGGGTCGGGCTGGCCCGACGGTGTGCCGGTCCAGGTGCACGGGATGGACGGTGACCCGTTCTTCGTCGGCGAGGGCGACATCGACGCCGCCCGCGCGCTCGTCGACGAGGCCGAGGACGCGGAGCTTTTCGTGTATCCCGGCGACCAGCACCTGTTCGCCGACAGCTCGCTGGCGTCGTACGACCCGGAAGCCGCGGCGCTCCTGACCCAGCGTGTCCTCGAGTTCCTCAGCGCCCGCTAGGCGCGCGCCGCCGCGGTCAAGCCGCGCAGACCGGTCCGGGTATGAAACACCCTTCGGCCCGCCGTACTCGAGTAGCAGCAGCACCTCAGAGCCTGTTCCTGTGTGGTGCCCCCAACGGGATTCGAACCCGTGCTACCGCCTTGAAAGGGCGGCGTCCTGGACCCCTAGACGATGAGGGCGGGTCTGTTGGCCGGTAACAGGTGACCTGCCGATCCGGTGTCACGGGCCCAGTCTGGCCTAGCCGGTGGGAGCGAACGACGCCACCCTCACGGGTCGAGATGGATCTGCTGTAGGTCGAGCAGCCGGGACACGAGATCGACGGTTTCCACGACACGCGGTCGGTGTGTCCACCATCGTCAGGCCCAATGGCGGCGCGGTCCGCTGTGTCCGGGTGTCACGCTTGCCGGGCAGAATGGTGGGGTGATCGAAATGTCGGAGCAGCGGTTCGACGAGCTCGTGTCGGCGGCGTTCGCGGCGATCCCCGACGAGCTGACCGCGCTGCTGGACAACGTGGCGCTCTTCATCGAGGACGACCCACCCGAAGGGGACACCGATCTGCTCGGCTATTACGACGGCGTGCCGCAGACAGAGCGTGGCTTCAGCTACGGCGGCATCCTGCCCGACCGCATCCTGATCTTCCGGAACCCGACGTTGCGGATCTGCGAGACCGAGGAGGATGTCGTCGACGAGGTCGGGATCACGGTGGCACACGAGATCGCCCACCACTTTGGCATCGACGACGCTCGCCTCCATGAGCTGGGCTACGCCTGATGCGCCGTACCCGTCAACTGGTGGGAAACTGACCGGGGGCTTGCGTCCCAGCGGCACTTTCCCGCCAATTGAGGGGGAGGAGAACGGACGAGCCGCCGGGCCACATCGCCCGCCGCTTGTAGGGTCGGGACGTCCGCGCCGGGAGGGGTCAGCATCGTGCTGTTGGTGCTCAACGGTCCCAATCTGGCCCGCCTGGGCTCCCGGGAGCCAGAGATCTACGGGTCCGCGACGTACGCCGACCTCGTCGCGCTGTGCCGGGCCACCGCGACCGAGTGCGGCACCCAGGTCGACGTCCGCCAGACTGAGGACGAGGGCCAGCTGATCCGGTGGCTGCACGAGGCAGCGGACGCGCGGCGGTCGGTGGTGATCAACGCCGGCGCGTGGACGCACACCTCGATCGCGCTCCGTGATGCTGCGGCGGCGCTCACCGCGCCTTGGGTGGAGGTGCACGTCTCCAACGTGTACGGCCGCGAGGAGTTCCGCCGTCACTCCTACCTGTCCGAGCTCGCGACCGGTGTCGTGGTCGGGCTGGGTGTCGAGGGGTACGCCGCGGCCATCCGGTACCTGGCTGCGCCGGCTTCCGCCCGGCGTTGAGGTCTGGGGCATGAGGGCCGACACCGGACGCGATCTGGTGCCATTCCCCACAGCCGTCCGGGCGTGGTTCCGCATCTCCTTGCAGACCTTCGGCGGTCCCGCGGGCCAGATCGCGGTGATGCAGCGAACCCTGGTGGACGAGCAGCGATGGATCGGCCAGCAGCGTTTCCTGCACGCCCTCAACTACTGCATGTTGCTCCCCGGCCCCGAAGCACAGCAACTGGCCATCTACACCGGCTGGCTGCTCAACGGCACCGCAGGCGGACTGGTCGCCGGGGTCCTGTTCGTGCTCCCGGGCGTCGTGGCGCTGCTGGCGCTGTCGGCGATCTATGTCGGCTTCGGCTCCACCGGCGCCCTCACCGCTTTGTTCGTCGGCCTGTCGGCTGCGGTGCTGGCGATCGTCGCTCAGGCGGTCGTGCGGGTGGGGCAACGCGCTCTTCATTCTGCTGCGCTAGTCGGGTTCGCTGTCGCCGCCTTTGCCGCCCTGGTGCTCTTCGGCGTCCCGTTCCCGGCGGTCGTCATTGGCGCAGGTCTTGCCGGGTGGGCCCTGGCCCGGGTGGCGCCCGCGTCGGTGGCGATCCCTTCTCGCCCTCGGGAAGGCGACGGACCGGCTCCCGTGGTCCCCGACGATGCGCTGCACACCGATCGGCCCAGTCTTCGCCGGGCGACCACCATCCTCGGGCTCGGGCTGGTGGCCTGGGGGCTGCCGCTGCTCGCCGTTGTCCTCGCGACGGGGACCGACAGTGTGTTCACCGAGCAGGGGTTGTTCTTCTCCGGCGCCGCCCTCGTGACGTTCGGCGGGGCGTACGCGGTGCTCGCC
>JACCZI010000221.1 GCA_013696015.1 Nocardioidaceae bacterium | reverse complement strand
CATGCCTTTCTGTCATTTCGCGCCAAGCGGGGGGTTACTGAGATGAGACTCGCCACCATTCCACTTCACTGCCCGGGCCCATACAACTCAACCGGCCTCAGTCGAGGTAGTCGCTGCGGCCTCAGTCGAGGTAGTCGCGCAGCACTTGTGAGCGTGACGGGTGGCGCAGTTTGGACATGGTCTTGGACTCGATCTGGCGGATCCGTTCCCGGGTGACGCCGTAGACCTTGCCGATCTCGTCGAGTGTCTTGGGTTGCCCGTCGGTCAGGCCGAAACGCATCGACACCACACCAGCTTCGCGCTCGGACAGCGTGTCGAGCACAGCGTGAAGTTGCTCTTGCAGCAGCGTGAAGGAGACCGCATCGGCTGGCACGATGGCCTCAGAGTCCTCGATGAGGTCACCGAACTCTGAGTCGCCGTCTTCACCGAGCGGGGTATGCAGCGAGATCGGTTCACGCCCGTACTTCTGCACCTCGACAACCTTCTCCGGTGTCATGTCGAGCTCTCGGGCGAGCTCCTCCGGCGTCGGCTCACGACCGAGGTCCTGCAACATCTGGCGCTGCACCCGGGCCAACTTGTTGATGACCTCGACCATGTGCACCGGGATCCGGATGGTGCGCGCCTGGTCGGCCATCGCCCGGGTGATCGCCTGACGGATCCACCAGGTCGCGTACGTCGAGAACTTGTAGCCCTTGGTGTAGTCGAACTTTTCGACGGCTCGGATCAGGCCGAGGTTCCCCTCCTGGATCAAGTCCAGGAACAGCATGCCGCGGCCGGTGTAGCGCTTGGCCAGACTGACCACCAGGCGAAGGTTGGCTTCGAGTAGGTGGTTCTTGGCACGGCGACCGTCCTCGGAGATCCACTGGCTCTCGTCGGTCAGCTTGGCCGACATCCGCTGCCCGGACGCCAGCTTCTCCTCGCTGAAGAGACCCGCCTCGATCCGCTTGGCGAGCTCGACCTCCTGCTCGGCGTTGAGCAGCGGGACCTTGCCGATCTGCTTGAGGTAGTCCTTGACCGGGTCTGCCGTGGCGCCGGCCACCATGACCTGCTGCTCGGGCTCGTCCGCCTCGTCTGCCTCCGACAGCACGAAACCCGCGCGTTCGTCCGCCTTCAGCGTGGGGTCCTCGACCAGATCCTTCTCGAAGACTGTGTCGTCGATGTCCTCGAGCACCTTTCCGGGGGGAGCTGCGGCGGCCTTCCCATCCGCCACCCCGGCGCCCGACGCCTTCGCGGCAGCGGCGGGCGGGGCCCCCTTGCGAGGTGGGCTCACTTTGCCCGGCGGCTGGACCGGCGGCTTGGCTGCGGCGGATCTCTTCGCGACGGTTTTCTTCGTCGACTTCTTGGCCGTGCCGACCGCGACGGCGGACCGGCTGGCAGCTGCGGCAGCCGGCCTGCGTCGGGCCGGCTTGGCGGCGGTAGACGCGTCAGAGCGCTGTCGAGACGTGCTGGACGACACTAAGAACCTCTCGATCGCGAGATCTGGGCACGGCCAAGGCCCCTGCTGTCAAACCGCCGCCTCCCCAGTGTGCCAGATCCGTTGGGATGAGCCACGCCTCCGCGGCGCGGCTGTCACTCGACCGCCTTGACCGCCAGCACCGGGCAGCGGGCGTCGAGCAGCACCCGCTGCGCGTTGTTGCCGAGGATGAGTTTGCCCACCGAGGTACGCCGACGGAGGCCGATCACGATGAACTCGGCCGCCACGTCCTCGGCAACGGCGATCAGGTCGTCGGCCGGATCGGTGCCCGGGATCAGCTGCCGGACCTCGTACTCGACCCCCGCCTCGTCGAGCTGGCGGCGCACCTCCTGCAGCTGGTCGTCGGACGCCACGGGCTCGTCGGCGTCGGATACTCGGCCACCCCGGTGGGAGCTGACCACCACGAGCCGGGCGTTGCGCAGGCACGCCTCCTCAGCTGCCCGGCGCAACGCCGCCCTGCCCTCAGGCTTAGGCACGTATCCCACGACGATGCAACTCATCGGCAGCGAGGGTAGCCCACTACGGCCCTGAGCGGCTCTGGCTGCCAGTGCCGCGCCACCGGCTCTACCGCGGCCAGCTGTGCACCGGCTGGTTGCTGTGCATGTGGTCGCTGTAACGCCGCACCATCGTGCGCAAGGCGTCGAAGCGTGCCCCGGCTCCCGCGTCGAAGACCTTGTGGAAGCACTCGCTCTGCCAGGACGCGCCGTTGCGGGCGAGCAGGCAGCGTTGCTCGATCACGCCGAGCAGCCGGTCGCGTTCGGCTGGGACGGTCCCACACGCGTCGAGGCCTTCGTAGGCAAGCGGGAGCAGCCGCCGCAAGATGAGCTCGTTGGCTGGGACGGTGCCCAGACCCGGCCAGTACAGCGGGGCGTCGATCCCCTGCCGCGCCGCGACGTGGAAGTTCTCCTCGGCAGCGCTGAAGGACATCTGCGACCACACCGGACGCTCACTCGCGGCCAACGCGTGGACGAGACCGAAGTAGAAGGCGGCGTTGGCCATTGTGTCCACCATGGTGGGTCCGGCAGGCAGGACCCGGTTCTCGACCCGAAGGTGTGGTCGTTCGTGGACGACGTCGTAGATCGGCCGGTTCCAGCGGTAAATCGTGCCGTTGTGCAACCGCAGCTCCGCAAGCGCGGGGGTGTCACCGCGCTCGAGGACCTCGACCGGGTCCTCCTGCTCGGTGATCGGCAACAGTGCCGGGAAGTACCGCACGTTCTCTTCGAACAAGTCGAAGATCGAGGTGATCCAACGCTCCCCGAACCACACCCGGGGCCGCACGCCCTGCGCCTTGAGCTCCTCATAACGGGTATCGGTGGCCTGCTCGAACAAGGCAATGCGGGTTTCGCGCCACAGCTCCTTGCCGAGCAGGAAGGGCGAGTTGGCACCGACTGCGAGCTGCACGCCCGCAATCGCCTGCGCCGCGTTCCAGTAGTCGGCGAACTCGTCCGGCCCCGCTTGCAGGTGGAGCTGGGTGCTGGTGCACGCAGCCTCCGGGATGATGCTGTCGGTCGTGGTCTGCAACCGGTCGACCCCGTCGATGGAGATGACGATGTCCTCGCCACGAGCGGCCAGGATCTGCTCGGACAGCAACGCATAGCGTGGGTTCGGTGACAACGTGCTCGCCGTCATGTGGCCGGGGCTGAGCGTGGGCAGGATCCCGACCATCAGCAGATGGGCGCCCACCCGGCTGGCCTGCGCCTCCGCGGCGTTCAGGCTGGCACGGACGTCCTCCTCGAAACCGGTGAAACCCCCCCCGGACAGCCGGCGGGGCGGCACGTTGATCTCGAGGTTGAACTGACCGAGCTCGGTCTGGAAGTCGGGGTCGGCGATAACCTCGAGCACCTCGGCGTTCTTCAGCGCCGGGTCACCGTGTTCGTCGATCAGGTTGAACTCGATCTCCAGCCCGGTGCTGGGCTTGCCCTCTTCGAACCGTGCTTCGCCGAGCATCCTCTCGAAGACGTCGAGGCAGCGGCGGACCTTACTGCGGTATCGAGTGCGGTCCTCGCGCGTGAAGACGCGGCTCTCGACCTCCTGCCCCATGATGACTCCTCCGCCCGACCGCTCGCTTGCGCTCAGCCTTCCCGAGATGGTGCTCCGACGCCACCCCTCACCGACGGCGCTGTTCGGACGGTCGCGGTGCCGGGAGAGCCGCCCACACCTCCGCCTCGTCGAGCTGCGGCCACCCCACCGGCGAGATGCCGCGCTCCAGCAGCTCGCGCACCAGCTGCATCATCGAGTAGCCCGGCTCGACCGCCTCGACCCGCTCCAGCGCGCACCATGCAGAAGCGCCATCACCCTTGAGCCACGCGGCGAACGATGCGAGGCAGAGCACCGCCGGCTCGAACGGCGGCACCACGCGCCGGGCGACCTGCGCCCACACGGCAAAGGAGGCCGCGGCGTTGTCCCGGCTGATCTGCGCCCAGGCGACGTCACGGACGATGATGTTCCGGCACCATACGCTGAGCGATGCGACCTCGGCGTCGCTAAGAGATGTCCCCGGGGCTGCGACGGCCCGTGACAACAGGGACTTGACCCGCCCTGCCCCGACCTGCGCCAGCACTCGCAGCCGCTCGTCAACCGACGCTCGCCCGGCGATGGCGACCTGCTCGGTCTCCGCTGCCGACGTCTCGGCGGCCATGATCTCCCGAGTCACCCCCCTCACCGCCGCAAGGCGGGCCGCCAACGCGGACCGGTCCGGCAGTACCTCGATGCCCTCGGCGACCGCCTGAGCCAGCACACTGCTCGCCCCTGGGTCGTACGGCGTGCCCTCGGCCGGACAGCACACTGGATTACGGCATCGGTACGACCAGTAGCGGTTGCCGTCGCTGCGCACGGCCTCGACCACGTCGACCCCGTCCATCACCAGTCGGTCGACACAGGCGTCGACCAGGGGGTCGGCAAGCGCCGCATCGCCGGTGCAGGCGACCACCAGAACGGCTGCGGCCCCCTGGTGACGGAGCGCGTCGGCTATCTGACAGGCCACACCGTCGTGGTGCTCCACCGGCGGCAAGTCGAGCCGCAGGCTCGCAGCCACTCGCTGCCGCGGGCCTTCGAGCACCACCACGACCAACGACTCCTGCGGGTAGAAGCCGAAGATCACCGGCAGCGCACCGAGCATCTCGGCGATGCTCGATGCGCGGATGACCGGCGAGGTCCGTCGGCGGGCGGCGCTGCGGCGTGATCTGCTTCCCATGCCCGCCATCGTGATCGCGGACCGACCGGCGTGGCGAAAGTGTGCCCGCCCTGTGGACAACCGGTGCGAGGATTCCCGCATGCGCGGGCAGGCCACGGTGCTGCACCTGGACCTCGACGCCTTCTTCGCTGCCGTCGAGCAGCGTGACAAGCCGTCGCTGCGCGGCAAGGCCGTGGTGGTCGGTGGGGTCGGACCGCGTGGCGTCGTCGCGACCGCGTCGTACGAGGCCCGCCGACACGGGGTCCGGTCGGCCATGCCGATGAGCGAGGCCCGCTCGCGGTGCCCCCAGGCGGCCTTTTTGTCGCCCCGCTTCGAGGCGTACCGGCGGAGCAGCGAGGTGCTGATGACGCGGCTGCGCCAGCTGTCGCCGCTCGTGGAGCCGCTGTCCCTCGACGAGGCGTACGTCGACCTGGAGCACCTCACCGACGTGGCCGGCGGAGACATTCGAGATGTCGGCCGGCTGGCCGGTGACCTGCGGGCCGACATCACCCGGCTGACGGGCGGCCTCACGGCCTCGGTCGGCGTGGGGACGTCGAAGCTGGTAGCCAAGATCGCCAGCGATCTCGCCAAACCCGACGGCTGCGTGACGGTGGCGCCGGGGACCGAGCAGGAGCTGATCCGCCCGATGGGTGTCGGCGTCATCCCGGGCGTGGGCCCAGCCACCGCTGAGCGGCTGCGTCGCATCGGTGTGCATACGGTTGCTGAGCTTGAGGCCGTGCCGCCTCGGGAGCTGGTCCAGCTGCTCGGCGCCGCAGTCGGTCAGACGTTGGCGCGCCTGGCCCGAGCCGACGACGACAGGCCGGTGGTGCCCGAGCGCGAGACGAAGTCGGTGAGTGTCGAGGACACCTTCGAGACCGACCTGGTCGACGCCGCCCTGCTCACCGCGGTGGTCGACCGCATGTCGGCGCGGGTGGCGGAGCGGCTGTCTCGTGAGCGACTCTCCGGCCGCACCGTGACGCTGAAGGTCCGTCGCCACGACTTCGGCACCCATACCCGCTCGGTGACGCTGGCCGGACCGACCGACGACTCTCGGGTGATCGCGCGACTGGCCCGCGGCCTGCTGCGCGACGTGGACGCCTCCGACGGCATCCGGTTGCTCGGGGTCGGCGTCTCGGGACTCGCCGACTGGATCCAGGACGACCTGTTCCAGGAGGTGGAGGAGCTCCCGGTCCTCGTCGACGACCGATCCGAGCGCCGGGACGAGCAGCGACGTCACGGCCGGTGGTGGCCGGGCAGCGACCTGTGGCACACCGAGCACGGCGCCGGCTGGGTGTGGGGTGCCGGTAGCGGTCGGGTGACCGTCCGCTTCGAGACGGCGACGACACCGGCCGGCCCGGTCCGTACCTTCGCTGCGGACGACCCTGCACTGTCGGCGGCACCCCCTGCCGGGCCGATAGCGTCGCAGTCATGACTACCGCCGAGACGATCAGTCCCCCCACTGCCAAGCAGGTTCCCGTCAAACGCAGGCACCATGGCGACACAGTGGTGGACCCGTACGACTGGTTGCGCGACAAGGGCGACCCCGAGGTCATCGCGCACCTCGAGGCCGAAAACTCCTACAGCGAGGCCATCACCGCCCATCTGGAGGACCTGCGGCAGACGATCTTCGGCGAGATCAAGACTCGGACGTTGGAGACCGACCTCTCGGTCCCGACCCGGCACGGATCGTGGTGGTACTACTCGCGCACACTCGAGGGCAAGCAGTACGCATTGCACTGCCGGTGCCCGGTGCAGGACGAGACGGACTGGTCCCCGCCGCCACTCGAGGCCGGTGTCGATGTGACCGGCGAGCAGGTGCTGCTCGACGGCAACGCCGAGGCTGAGGGTCACGACTTCTTCGCGCTCGGGACGTTCAACGTCAGCCCGGACGGCCATCGGCTGGCGTACTCCGTCGACATTGCCGGAGCCGAGCGGTTCACGCTGCGCTTCAAGGACTTGCGCACCGGGACGGTCCTCGACGACGAGGTGCCGGACACGTTCTACTCCACCGCGTGGTCGCTGGACGGAAGCATGTTGTTCTATCTGCTCGTCGACGAGAGCTGGCGGCCCAACCGGGTGTGTCGCCACCGCCTCGGCACCGACTTCGGTGAGGACAACGTCGTATTCGAGGAGTTCGACGAGCACTACTGGGTGGGTCTCGGTGCCACCCGCAGCAAGCGCTACATCGTGATCGAGGCCGCGTCGAAGGTGACCAGTGAGGTCCGGGTTCTGGACGCGGCCGACCCGAGCTCCGAGCCGCGAGTCGTCGCGCCGCGACGCCTCGGTGTCGAGTACTCCGTCGAGCACGCGGTGGTGGCGGGAGACGACCGTTTCTTGATCCTGCACAACGACGGTGCTGAGAACTTCGCGCTGTCACAGGTATCGGTCGCCGACCCCGACCCCGACCGATGGCAGCCGGTGCTCGAGCACCGGGCTGACACCAGGCTCGACGGGGTGGCTGCGTTCGCCAACCACATCGCGGTGAGCCTGCGCCGCGATGCACTGCCTCGGGTGGCTGTGATGCGCCTGGACGCGGGTGATTATGGGCCGCTGCAAGAGCTTGAGTTCGGGGAGGAGCTGTTCAGCTGCGGGGTCGACGCCAACCCGGAATGGAGCTCGCCGTACCTGCGGCTCGATTTCACCTCATTCGTGACGCCTCGCACCGTTTACGACTACGACGTCGGCTCCGGCGAGCTGCACTTGCGCAAACGCCAGCCGGTGCTCGGGGGCTACGACCCCGACGACTACGAACAGCACCGCGAGTGGGCGACCGCTGACGATGGGACTCGGGTGCCGATATCTGTCATCTGCCGTCTCGGGACACCGCGCGACGGCACCGCACCATGCCTGCTGTACGGGTACGGCTCGTACGAGATCAGCATCGACCCCGGTTTCGACATCGCCCAGCTGTCGTTGCTCGACCGCGGCGTCGTGTACGCCGTGGCGCACGTCCGCGGCGGCGGTGAGATGGGCCGCGCCTGGTACGAGGGCGGCAAGAAGCTGACGAAAGCGAACACGTTTACCGACTTCCTCGCCTGCGCCCGGCACCTGGCGGCGAGCGGCTGGACGTCGCCGCAGCGGCTGGTCGCGATGGGCGGCAGTGCCGGGGGCCTGCTGATGGGCGCGGTTCTCAACCTGGCACCTAACGCGTTCGCCGGAGTGCTGGCTGTGGTGCCGTTCGTGGACGCACTCACCAGTGTCCTCGACCCTTCCCTGCCGCTGACCGTCACCGAGTGGGACGAGTGGGGTGATCCGCTGCACGACGCGACCGTGTACGCGTACATGAAGGGCTACACCCCGTACGAGAACATCGCGGCCCACGCCTACCCGCCGGTGCTCGCCATGACGAGCCTCAACGACACCCGGGTGCTGTTCGTCGAGCCGGCCAAGTGGGTGGCGCGGTTGCGCGAGACGACCACCGGTCGCGCACCGGTGCTGCTCAAGACCGAGATGGTGGCCGGGCACGCCGGGAAAAGCGGGCGGTACGAGGCCTGGAAGAAGCGGGCGTACATGTACGCGTGGGTGATCGACACCGCTGGGGCCTCTCACGCAACGCTTGACACAGCACGCTAAGAAAGCGCTGAGAGCGGCAACTTCTGAGGCAGGTCATGCGTCCCTCCTGATAACACTGCGTCACGATGCGAAGGAATCGCGCGTCAGGCGTACGCGTTGCATCAGTAGTCCGGGTCCGGCCCGGGTTGGACGAAGGAGTTGACCAGCATGGCCAGCACGACGGCTCGGGCGGCGCATCGCCCCCGTGAGACTGCCGAGGGACGCGACAGCGTTGGCATGTACCTCGACGAGATCTCGCGGACGCCGCTGCTGGACGCTGCGGCCGAGGTCGAGCTGAGCAAGGCGATCGAGTCCGGACTGCTGGCCGAGCACCTCCTTGTGGGAGGGCGTACAAGGCAGCGCAAGATCGGTGCCCTCCGTGGCGTCACCGCCGCGGAGCTCGAGTGGGTCGCCGCCGAAGGGCGCCGGGCCATGCAGGTGTTCATCAACGCGAACCTCCGCCTGGTGGTGTCCATCGCCCGCAAGTACGGGCGCGCCCAGATGCCCCTGCTCGACCTGGTGCAGGAGGGCAACACTGGCTTGATCCGGGCGGTCGAGAAGTTCGACTACGCCAGGGGCTACAAGTTCTCGACGTACGCGACGTGGTGGATCCGCCAGGCAATCACCCGTGGCATCGCCCAACAGGGTCGTGTCGTGCGGTTGCCGGTCCACGTCGTCGAGGAGCTGAACCAGGTGGGTGCGGCGCGCCGCAACCTGGAACGCGTCCTGGGCCGCGAACCCGACCCGTCCGAGATCTCCGCCGAGCTCGACATGGACGTGGATCGGGTCCTCGACCTGCTGGGCTGGGGCCGCGACCACGTCAGCCTCGACTCGCCAGTCGACGAAGACGGCGACACGTCCCTCGGTGACCTGGTGGCGCGGGAGACCCTGCCCGGCCCCGACGTCACCTTTCTCGACGTCGAGGCGCGAGGCCGACTCTCGGAACTCGTCGATCAGCTCGGTGAGCGGGAGGCCGACATCATCCGGTCCCGTTACGGGCTGGTCGACGGCAGGCAGCAGAAGCTGGCCGACATCGGCGCCCGGCATGGGATCTCCGCCGAACGGGTCCGCCAGCTGGAGCGTGAGGCACTGGCGCGGCTGCGGCAGCTGGCCGACCCCGACCTCGCCGCCTGAGGTCTGGCGTTAGGTCCGACGGGCAGCGAACACCCAGCCCGTCAAGTGCCTGCGCAGGTGATCCCACTGCGGGCTACTTCACTGGGTGCTGCGGAGCTGCTTCACATGGCTCAGGGGCACTTCCAACAGGGTGCAACCCATTGGGAGTGCCCCTATCCCATGTGAACATGGGATAGAGGCAGTGCGCGAGTCAGGTCCGGCGGGTCGCCAACGCCTGCCACAGCACGTCGACCCGGACGTCGAGCTCTGCCAGCGACCCGGAGTTGTCGATCACCAATCCGGCGGCCGCGAGTCGATGCTCCCGCGATGACTGGGCCGCGATGCGTGCCCGCGCCTCCTGACTGGTCATGCGTCCACTCTCGACCAGCCGGGCGACCTGGACCTCCTCGGGCGCGTCCACGACGACCACGACGTCGAAGTCGCCGACCTGACCGGTCTCAACCAGGAGGGGAATGTCGTGCACGACCATGGCGTCCGCGTCGGTGGCCGACTCGATCTGCGCGGCTCGGGCATGTACCCGGGGGTGGATGATCGCCTCCAGGCGCCGCCGCGCCGCGGGGTCACCGAAGACCCACTTCGCCACGGCTGCCCGGTCGAGTCGTCCTTCGGGCCCCAGCACCCGCCGCCCGAAGGCTTCGACCACTTCAGCCAGACCATCAGTGCCGGGGGCCACGACCTCGCGGGCTAGCGCGTCGGCGTCGATCACGACCGCACCGCGCTGCCGCAGCCGCCGGCTGACCTCGCTCTTGCCGGACCCGATACCCCCGGTCAGCCCAACCCTCAGCACGCCCGCAGTCTGGCACGGCGGGGGGGCGCCGCAGCCTGACACGGCGGCTAGCAGCGGCTGAGCTCGCGGCCGCAACCGAACGACTGGCGGTACGCCTGCGGGGTGGTGCTGCGGGCGCGAGTGAAGTGGTGCCGCAAGGTTGCGGGGTTGCCGAAGCCGGTCCGCCGCGCCACGGCGTCGACCGACAGCGTCGTCTCCTCCAGCAACCGCTCTGCCAACAGGACTCGTTGGTGCGTCAGCCATTGGTGCGGGGTCGTTCCGGTCTCGTCACGGAACCGCCGGGCAAATGTGCGCGGTGACATGTGCGCCCGCAGGGCCAGTTGCGGGACGCTCAGCGGCCGTTCGAGGTGCTGGCCCAGCCAGTCCAGCAACGGCGCCAGGGTGTCCGCGCTGAGTTGTGGCAGCGGCATCCGGACGAACTGCGCCTGCCCTCCGTCTCGGTGGGGCGGGACGACCATCCGGCGCGCCACCGTGTTGGCGACCTCGGCGCCGAACTCCTTGCGCATGATGTGCAGACACGCATCCAGGCCGGCGGCAGACCCTGCACTGGTGATCACCGGGTCGGCATCGACGTACAGGACGTCGGGGTCGACCTGCGCGCGCGGGAAGCGAGCGGCGAGCTCGGCCGCGTACCGCCAATGGGTGGTACATCGACGACCGTCGAGCAGCCCCGCCATGCCGAGCACGAAGGCTCCGGAGCAGACCGAGAGCACCCGCGCACCTCGTGCCTCCGCGTCACGCAGGGCCTGAAGCGCTGCGTCAGGAACGGTGTTATCTCGGGGCATGGCTGGCACAGCGACCAGATGGGCGTCAGCGAGCCGCTCGAGGCCGTGCATCACGTGCAGCCCGAAGCCTGCCGATGTTGCCACCTGGCCGGGCTGCGGAGTGCACACCGCGAAGTCGAAGGTCGGCACGTTGTCGTCGCTGCGGTCCAGGCCCCACGCCTCACAGAGCACGCCAAGCTCGAACGGCGCAACGCCGTCGCAGACCAGCACGGCAACGTTGCTGAGCACAGGAACCTCCGGGGTGGTGGCAGAAAACCGCTCGCATGTGGCATCCCTGCCACTGGTGGCAGCATAGCAAGTGAGCGAGTATTACTGCCATGACGATTTTCGTGGTACTGCTCGCGGTCACCGCTGCCATCGTCCTCTTCGGGATGGCACTGGCCCGCGAGATTCGCAGCGACGGCTATGGGCAACGGCCACCACCCCGGAGCCGAGCCGACGAGGACGAGTCCCGCGAGGTGCAGCTCGCCCGGTTGGCTCGTTAGCGACCGCCGGAGACCGAGAAGGCGTCCAAGCCCCGCTCCGCGCAAAGGTTGTCAGGCGTGGCCGCTCACACCTCTGGCTGGGCTCAGCCCTGACCGGTGAGCTTCTCGCGCAGCGCCTGCAGGGCCTCGTCAGAGGCCAACCCGGCGTCCTCACCTGGCTTGGGCGCGCTCGCGTCGTCGGCGGCAGGGGCCTCCGACGAGTAGGAGCTCACCTCACCCGCCTCCTGGTCGGCCTTCTGGGCCTCCTCGATCTGCTTGCGGTGCGCCTCCCAGCGAGCATGCGCCTCGGCGTACTGGGCCTCCCAGACGGCTCGCTGGTCGTCGTACCCCTCGCGCCACTCGCCAGTCCCGGGATCGAAGCCTTCGGGATAGATGTAGTTGCCCTGGTCGTCGTAGGAGGACGCCATGCCGTAGACGGTGGGGTCGAAGTGCTCGTCCGAGGCGACCGCGGTCTCGTTGGCCTGCTTCAGCGACAGCGAGATGCGACGCCGCTCCAGATCGATGTCGATGATCTTGACCATGACGTCGTCGTTGACCTGCACGACCTGTTCGGGGATCTCGACGTGGCGCTCGGCGAGCTCGGAGATGTGGACCAAGCCCTCGATGCCCTCCTCGACGCGGACGAAGGCACCGAACGGCACCAGCTTGGTGACCTTGCCCGGCACGATCTGACTCATCTGGTGGGTGCGGGCGAAGTGCTGCCAGGGGTCCTCCTGGGTCGCCTTGAGCGACAGCGAGACCCGCTCACGGTCCATGTCGACGTCGAGGACCTCGACGGTGACCTCATCACCGACCTGCACGACCTCGCTGGGGTGGTCGATGTGCCGCCACGACAACTCGGAGACGTGGACGAGTCCGTCGACACCGCCGAGGTCGACGAACGCACCAAAGTTCACGATCGAGGACACAATGCCCTTGCGAACCTGGCTCTTGCCGAGCTGGGTGAGGAAGCTCTGCCTGACCTCGGACTGAGTCTGCTCCAGCCACGCCCGGCGGGACAGCACCACGTTGTTGCGGTTCTTGTCCAGCTCGATGATCTTGGCCTCGATCTCCTTGCCCACGTAGGGCTGGAGGTCACGGACCCGACGCATCTCGACCAGTGACGCCGGCAGAAAGCCGCGGAGCCCGATGTCGAGGATGAGACCGCCCTTGACAACCTCGATAACGGTGCCCGTGACGATTCCGTCCTCCTCTTTGATCTGCTCGATCGTGCCCCAGGCGCGCTCGTACTGCGCGCGCTTCTTTGACAGGATCAGGCGGCCCTCTTTGTCCTCTTTCTGCAGGACCAGGGCCTCGACCGCATCGCCGACGGAGACGACCTCGTTGGGATCGACGTCGTGCTTGATCGACAGCTCGCGCGAGGGGATGACGCCCTCAGTCTTGTAGCCGATGTCGAGCAGGACCTCGTCGCGGTCCACCTTGACGATGATGCCGTCGACGATGTCGCCGTCGTTGAAGTACTTGATGGTCTCGTCGATCGCGGCGAGGAAGGCTTCCTCCGAACCGATGTCGTTGACTGCCACCTGAGGTGTGCTGTTAGCGGTGTCGGTGGGGCTCGCGGGAGGTGCCTCGAGACTGCTCGTCATGTGGTTGGGGGCTCCGATGGGCTGTGGGTGTCGGGCGGGCACGCGGCAAGCCTGGATCGCGGTGTGCCGAGGGTGAAAGTTCGACAGGTGGCGAGCACGAGCCTGCTCGGTCCGAGGTCGTGCAGGCTCACAGCGCAAACCCAAGCGTACGGGCGGTGCGCAGAGTGGGTCAACGCGGGGTGAGGAAGGCCGTCAACGCCGCCACGTACATCGCCGGGTCGGCCGCGCCCATGAGCTCGCGGGCAGAGTGCATCGCGAGCTGAGGTGCCCCGACATCGACGGTGGTCAGACCGGTTCGGCTCGCGGTGATGGGACCGATGGTCGAGCCGCAGGGCAGGTCTGCGCGGTGCATATACCGCTGCAGCGGGACACCGGCCTGGTCGCAGGCGAGCGCAAAGGCCGCGGCGCCGGCCGCTTCGGTGGCGTAGCGCAGGTTTTGGTGGACCTTGAGCACCGGACCCCCGTTGACCGCGATCAGATGGGAGGGCTCGTGCCGGTCCGCGTACGCGGGGTGCGTCGCGTGTGCCATGTCACCCGAGGCGCACACCGATCCGGCCATCGCACGCAGGTGGTCCTGGCGATCGCCCCCAAGGCCGAGCGTCACCCGCTCGAGCACCGAGCCGAGCAGGTCGGAGAACGCTCCCCGCTCGGACATGCTGCCCACCTCCTCGTGGTCGAACAGCACCAGCACGGGCACGTGCCCGGTCACGTCGCTGGCGCCGAGCAGCGCCTGCGTGGCGGCGTAGCAGGTGCCCTGGTTGTCCAGCCGGGGCGCGCTGAGCAGCTCCCGGCGCAGGCCCACCCTTCGGCTGCCGCTGAGGTCGTGGGTCATCAGCTCCCAGCCCAGGATCTGGTCGGGGTCGACGCCGAGGTGCTCGGCGACGACGGCCTGGACCGAGGCGGGGCCGGATCCGACACCCCACACCCCGTCGAGGTGGCGCTGTGCGTTGAGCTGGTCGCCCGCGCGGTCCTCCGAGAGGTGAATCGCCAGCTGTGGCACCCGCAGCACCGGCTCGTCGATCCGCAGCAGCTTGTCCGACAGCCCGTCTGCCTGTCGGACCGTGACGCGCCCTGACAGCCCGAGGTCGCGGTCCAACCAGGAGTTGAGCCAGGCGCCGCCGTACGGCTCAAGGCCGACAAGCTGCCAACCGACGCGGTGCAGGTCCGGATGTTGCTTGACCCGCAGGTTCGGGCTGTCGGTGTGCCCGGCCACGATGCGGAACGGTGTCGTGGGTTCGTCGGCCGGCCCCGCGTCCCAGGCGACCAGCGAGCCGCCGCGCACCACGTAGTGGCGTCCGGGGGTCGTCGGCCAGGCGTCCGTCTCGCGCAGCGCGATAAACCCGTCAGCCTCCAACAGCTCGGCCACATGCGCGCAGACGTGGAACGGGGACGGGCAGGCGTCGATGAAGGCAGCGAGTCCGTCGGCGTGCCGGTCGTGCTCGCCGGTGACCGGCACGGAGGAACGCATCCCGACAGGCTACGGGGCGACGGCGTCGAGCCTGCCGCTTCCTGCGATGGCGCGCAGCAACGCGTCCGCACGCTCGACGACGTCGTGGCGGACGCTCCGTCCGGCGAGCTCGATCAACGCCCATAGGTCGCTGGCGTAGCCCAGCCGCAGCGGGTCGGCCTGAAGGGAAGGCGTCTTTCCGACGAAGCGCTCGAGCACCTGGTGCGCCCAGTCGGTGCCGCGCTCGAAGCGGAGCAGGTTGCCGAGGTCCGTGTACGGCGACCCGGCGTGGGCGAACTCCCAGTCGAGCAGCGCCCTGACCGAGCCCGTCACCGGATCGACAAGCAGGTTCTTGGGGTTGAAGTCGCTGTGCACCAGGCAGGTCCGGTCGACCGTGTCCAACAGGGTGTCGGCCTCGAGGCACACCGCACGAAGGGCCCGACGCCGCCCAGCGTCCCAGCCCGGCAGCTCGTGGTCGTCCAGCCACTCGACCAGACCGTCAGCCGGTGCGGTCGCCTCGGACAGCCGCAGGTCGGCGTCGACGAACAAGCCGGGCCGCACGAACGGCATGCCGGACAGGGCAGTGAGCACGGCGCTCACCGAGTCCGCCAGTGCGGCTCTCAGCACCGCACCGGCTCGGGGGAGCACGATATCGAGCCGCGTTCCTGTGACGTACGACGTCAGGACGTGCGGCGGCTGCGAGCCTCCTCGCCGTACGTCGAGGACGTCCGGAACCGGCACCAGCCCGCGTACGAGCCGCAGCAGCGCCGCGTCGATCGGCGCCCGCTCGGGATGCCGGCCGTACACGCGGAGCACCGCCTGCTGGCCGAAGGCCTCAACAGCGAAGGTCTCCCCGCTGTAGCCACCCGCCAACGGGACGGCGCTGGCCGGGCCTGTCGTCGGAGTCAGTGCCCGGCCTCGTGCCACGTCGCGCCCGCCCCGACCGAGACGTCCAGCGGTACGGCGAGGTCCGCGGCACCGGCCATCTGCTCGCACAGCAGCGCCTCGACCTGCTCGCGCTCACCGGCCGCCACCTCCAGCACGAGCTCGTCGTGCACCTGGAGCAGCAGCCGCGACGCCAGACCGGCCGCCCGCAACGCGTGGTGCACGTCGAGCATGGCCACCTTGATGATGTCCGCCGCCGACCCTTGGATCGGCGCGTTCAACGCCATCCTCTCGGCCATCTCGCGGCGCTGCCGGTTGTCGCTTGTGAGGTCGGGCAGATAGCGCCGTCGACCCAGCAACGTCTCGGTGTAGCCGGTCCGCCGAGCCTCGGCAACCACGCCGTGCAGGTAGTCACGCACCCCGCCGAACCGCTCGAAGTACTCGTCCATCAAGCCCTGCGCCTCGCGGGTGTCGATGCCGAGCTGCTGGGACAGGCCGTATGACGACAGGCCGTAGGCAAGCCCGTAGTTCATCGCCTTGATCCGCGCTCGCATCTCGCCGGTCACCGTGTCCGGCTCGGCGCCGAACACGCGGGCCGCGGTCACGGTGTGGAAGTCTTCGCCGGACTTGAAAGCCTGGATCAGGTCGGCGTCTTCCGACAGGTGCGCCATGATCCGCATCTCGATCTGGCTGTAGTCGGCGGTGAGCAGGATGTCGAACCCGTCTCCGACGACGAAGGCGGCGCGGATCCGCCGGCCCGACTCGGTGCGGATCGGGATGTTCTGCAGGTTCGGTTCGGTCGAGCTCAGCCGACCCGTCGCGGCGATCGTCTGGTTGAACGTGGTGTGGATGCGACCGTCGTCTGTCACGGTCTTGCGCAGTCCCTCGACCGTCGACCGCAGCCGGCTCGCGTCGCGGTGCGCCAGCAGGTGCAGCAGGAACGGGTGCTCGGTCTTCACGAACAACGCCTGCAACGCCTCGGCGTCAGTGGTGTAGCCGGTCTTCGTGCGCTTGGTCTTCGACATCCCCAGCTCGTCGAAAATCACCACCTGCAGCTGTTTCGGTGAGCCGAGGTTGATCTCCTTACCAATCACTGCGTATGCCTCGTCGGCAGCAGTTCGCACCTGGGTCGCGAAGTCCGCCTCCAGGTCAAAGAGCCGGTTGTCGTCGACGGCGATGCCCACTCGTTCCATATCGGCCAGCACACCGACCAGCGGGAGCTCGACGTTGCGCAGCAAGGCACTCCCGCTGCGCTGCTCCAGCTCGACGTCGAGAGCGGCGGCAAGGTCGACGGTGGCCCTCGCCCGCAGCATGTCCATGTCGGCGTCGTCGTCGGCGATGCCGTCCAGGGACAGCTGGCCCGAATCGGCCGCATCCTCACGTAGTTCGCGGTGCAGGCTCCGCAGCGTCAGGTCTGCCAGGTCGTACGAACGCTGGTCAGGACGGGACAGATAAGCCGACAGCGCCGTGTCGCAGTCGAGCCCCGACAGCGTCCATCCCATCGCGGCCAGCGCCAGCAACGGTCCTTTGGCATCATGCAGGGCCTTGGGCGCAGCTGCGTCGGCGAGCCAGCTCGCTAACGCCTGCTCGTCGGCGGGTCCGAGCCCGTCGATGGGCAGATAGACGGCGGGGCCACCTGGGTGGGCGACCGCGAGCCCGTCGACCTCTCCCCCACCTCGGGCCCACCGACCGCGCACATGCAGCCCAAGGCGACGGCCGTCGGCGGCGTGCTCGGCAAGCCACGGCGCCACCTCTCCCCGACCGAGAGTGCAGCCGCGAATCACGAAGCCGGCCTCGGCCTGCGGCTCCGCCACGCTCAGCGTCGCGAAGAGCCGATCACGGAGCACGCGGAACTCCAGGCCGTCGAACACCTGGTGCACCGCATCCCGATCCCATGGCTGCAACACCAGATCGGGTGGTGACAGTGGCAGGTCGAGGTCGCAGACCAGAGCGTTGATGCGGCGGTTGCGGATGACGCCGGCCAGATGCTCGCGCAACGAGTCTCCGGCCTTGCCACTGACCTGGTCCACGTGGACGACGAGGGAGTCCAGGTCGCCGAACTGGTTGATCCACTTGGCCGCGGTCTTCGGACCGACACCGGGGACGCCGGGCAGGTTGTCGCTGCTCTCGCCCACCAGTGCAGCAATGTCGGGGTAGCGCGTCGGGAAGACGCCGTACCTGTCGTGCACGGCCAACGGGGTCATGCGGGCCAGGTCGGAGACGCCCTTGCGCGGGTACAACACGGTGATCGTCTCCGTGACCAGCTGAAAGGCGTCGCGGTCGCCGCTGCAGATGAGCACCTCGAAGCCCGCGGACTGCGCCTGCGTCGCGAGTGTCGCGATGACGTCGTCGGCTTCGTAGCCTTCCTTTTCAATGGTCTGGATGCGCAGCGCGTCGAGCACCTCGCGCACCAGCGACACCTGGCCACCGAACTCCGTCGGCGACGCCGAACGGTTTGCCTTGTACTCGGCGTACTCCTGCAATCGGAAGGTGTCCCGCGAGACGTCGAACGCCACCCCGACGTGTGTCGGCGCCTCATCGCGGAGGACGTTGATCAGCATCGAGGTGAACCCGTAGACGGCGTTGGTGGGTTGTCCTGTGGTGGTCGAGAAGTTCTCGACTGGCAACGCGAAGAAGGCTCGGTAGGCGAGCGAGTGGCCATCGAGCAGCAGCAGTCGAGGTGGCTCCGGGGAGGGATCCACTGCCTCGACCGGGGGGATTGACACGGCACCGACTCTAGTGGCGGCAGCCGACACCGCCCGCGGGCACTCGTGTGGTCAGACCGTCGCCGGACGGCCCTGGCGACGTCGCAGCGTACGACGGTGTGCGATGAGCCGGCCGGTGTCTCGTGACCCAGTCGCAAGGCCCGCGAACCGCGAGCAGAGCAGGCTCACCGGGGCGGCCCTGATCACCGCGACCTGGCCAAAGCCCAGGCGCGCCAGAAAGCGCTGCGCCTCCCGGGTGCCTCGTGGCGACGTCGCTAGCAGGTGCGTGGAGTCCTTCTCCTCCGCCCACCCCGTGGCGGCGGACAGCAGCGCCGACGCGACACCTCGACGGCGGTAGTCCGGAAGCACCAGCAGGTGGGACAGGTGCACAGCCTCCCGCTGCTGGATCGGTGAGAGTGGGCCGCGGCGCAGGTGAACTGCAGCCACGACCCGACCCTCCAGGCAGCCCACGAGCAGTCGCTCAGCGGGGTCAGCGGCGATCCGTGCGATGGCAGCCTTTGCTTCCTGGGTCTCCGGTGCGAGCAAGAATCCCTCACCCATGGTGCGATCCAGCGCGTCGTCGCTGTCCAGGACGACAGTGGTCTGCGTCCACACCTGGATCAGGTCGTCAGCGTCTGCGGGCTCAGCGCAGCGAACTGTGACAGGGGCTCGTGACACCGCGGTGCTCCTTTGGTCATCCCGGACGGTCTCGTCTGTCTTCGTCCCCCGGTGCACACTACGCCGCACCACAGGTAGGTCCGGCGCGCATGATTGTGCCCACTCGGGCGCCAAAACAAAATAGCGGTGGGGGATCCAGTGGAAAGAGGCCCGTGTTTCGAGGCATCGGTACGGCAGTCAATGTGAGGCCGTACTCGTTCGTTCCGGGATCGGGTGGTCCTCGCCCAGCCCCCTTGGTCTTTACGTCGGACCGTTGCAGGACAGCCCTCGGCAACGGTTCACATCAGCTGATCCTGACGTCGGTGCTCGACGGCTTGGCTCTTCGACTGCTTGCTCATGGCGCCGCTGCTCACGCAGGTTGTCGTGGCGGTCCGCTGAGCCACCGCTGCGCTACCACGGTGCACCAGGTGACGAGCCGCGCGGCCCGCCTCGATGACCACTGCGCGCCACTCGGACGGGAGGTCAGGAGGATTGCGCGACAGGACTGAGGCAACTCAGCACCTCCCCACGGACACTCCGGCGTTGGTATGCTCCCCCGCCAGTCCCAGCGTCAGGAGGCCCAGTGCGCGTCCGAGCCATCCTGGGTCTCCTCGGAGCAGCCATGGTGAGCCTGCTCTGCCTCGGTGGATCCGTTCTGGCCGCCGCCGCGGTTCCCATGGCGCCCGGCGACGAGGGCATCAGCATCAACGTGATCCTGCTCGACCAGGGCCAGCCCACGGCGGAAAATCCCAAGGGCACCCCGATCCCCGGTGTCCGCATCATCGTCGAGGACGCAACCGGCACAGAAATCGGGAACGACGTCACCAACAAGAAGGGCGTCGCGTCGGTGAGCGTTGCCGAGGGCGGTGACTACGTTGTCCGCCTCGACACCGACACTCTGCCCGAGGGGACCGAGCTGTCCGACCCCGACGACGTCACAAACTCGGTCAACGTCCTCGGTTTCGATACCACCGTGCAGTTCCCGATCGGTCTAGCGGAACGCACCGGCACCGACATCGGCACCCGCATCCTCGGCTTGGTGCTGTCCGGTCTGAAGTTCGGCCTCATCATCGCGCTGGCCTCGCTCGGCCTCTCGCTGGTGTTCGGCACGACGGGACTGACCAACTTCTCCCACGGCGAGCTGGTGACACTCGGCGCTTTGCTGGCGTACGGCTTCAACGCCGGCTTGGGGCTGCATGTCCTCATCGCCGCTCCGCTCGCCGTTGTGGCGATGGCGGTGGTCGGTTACCTGCAGGACGCCGGGTTCTGGAGTCCTCTGCGCAGACGGGGCACCGGCAACATCGCGCTGATGATCGTTTCGATCGGCCTCGCGCTTTTCTTGCGCTCGCTGTTCCAGTACGTCTTCGGTGGCGATACCAAGGCATACGACCGCTACGTCACGCAGACGCCGTGGACTCTGGGACCACTGTCGATCACGCCGAAGTCTTTCGCGATCGATGTGATCGCCGTCGTTGTGCTGGTACTGGTGTCGCTGGCCGTGGCTAGGACCCGGCTGGGCAAGGCCACCCGGGCGGTGGCGGACAACCCTCCGCTTTCGGCGTCGTCCGGCATCAACGTCAACGCCATCATCTCGATTGTTTGGATCATGGGAACGGCGCTGGCCGGCCTGTCCGGCGTTCTGCTCGGGCTCGACCAGCAGGTCGAGTTCCAGATGGGCTTCAAGATCCTGCTCCTGGTCTTCGCGGCCGTCACGCTCGGTGGCCTCGGCACCATCTGGGGGGCCATGGCGGGCAGCATCGTGGTGGGCCTGCTTGTCGAGCTGTCGACCCTGATCATCCCGTCGGAGCTGAAGTACATCGGCGCCCTGCTGCTGCTCATCGTCATCTTGCTGTTCCGCCCGCAGGGGCTCTTCGGCCGCGCGGAGCGAGTCGGATGAGCGGGCGGCTCCGTTCGCATCAGCGAGCCGGGACATAGGTCGGGAGGACACCTCATGGACTGGGGATTCATCTTCGAGCAGGCAATGGCCTCCGCGCTGGGACCCGACGCCGTTGTCTACGCGCTCGCCGCCATCGGTCTCAACGTTCATTTCGGTTACACCGGGCTGCTGAACTTTGGGCAGGCGGGCTTCATGGCGGTCGCGGCGTACGGACTGGCCGCCAGCGTCGCCTCCTGGGGGCTGTCGTTCTGGGTCGGACTTCTCGTAGGCCTGGGCGCCGCAGGTGTCTTGGCACTGCTGCTCGGTGCGCCCACCCTGCGGCTACGCGCCGACTACTTGGCCATCGTCACGATTGCAGCTGCCGAGATCCTGCGCATTGTGATTGGCTCGGTTTCCCTGAAGGATGAGTTCGGCGGCCGCGACGGTTTGCAGGCCTTCAACGCCAGCTTCACCGACCTCAATCCCTACAATGGCACTGTCGATTTGGGTGTGTTCTCGCTGTCCCGCGCCGACGCCTGGGTCACGACCGTGGGCTGGGTGCTGGTTGCGCTGTGCTGCCTGCTGGTGTGGGCGCTGATGCGCAGTCCGTGGGGACGCGTGCTGAAGTCAATCCGAGAGGACGAGGACGCCGTGCGCTCACTTGGCAAGAACGTCTTCGGCTACAAGATGCAGGCACTGGTGCTCGGTGGTCTGTTCGGCGCGCTGGCGGGTTTCATGGTGGCCTTGCAGCAGGCCGCCATTAACCCCGACAACTTCTCGACTGACGTGACGTTCAACGCCTACGCCGTGCTGATCCTCGGTGGGGCGGCGCGGGTGCTCGGACCCGTCGTCGGTGCGGTCATCTTCTGGTTCCTGATCAGCGGTCTGGGCACCTTCTTCAGCGAGGCTGCCGGTGGCACGGACCCCTTGATCCCGACCTGGCTGATGACCGACACCCAGGCAAGCCTGGTCCGCTTCATTCTGCTGGGTGCCGGACTGGCGGCCTTGATGATCCTGCGCCCGCAGGGCATCTTCGGCGACCGGAGGGAGTTGGCGATCGATGCCCGCTGAGGCCACAGGATCGCACGCCGCGTCGGAGTCCGTCGGCACGACCGGCACCACGACGCGCGACCACGACGCCATCCTGGTCGGCGAGGACGTCATCCGCCGCTTCGGCGGTCTGACCGCTGTCGACGTCGACCGAGTCGAGGTCAAGCGAGGCCTGATCACCGCGCTGATCGGCCCCAACGGCGCCGGCAAGACCACCTTCTTCAACGTGCTCACGGGTTTCGACCAACCTGACTCCGGCTCGTGGTCGTTCAACGGCAGGAGCCTCAAAGGGATGCCGCCATACAAGGTCGCCCGGCTCGGCATGGTGCGAACCTTCCAGCTGACAAAGGTGCTGGCCAAACTCAGCGTCATCGAGAACATGCGCCTCGGAGCGACAGGCCAGCGCGGAGAGAGCATGCTGAGCGCGGTGTTCCCGACGCTGTGGCGGAGCCAGGAAAAGATCAACACCGAACGCGCCGACACGCTGCTCCAGCGCTTCAACCTCGACGCCAAGCGCGAGGACTTCGCGGGATCTCTCTCCGGAGGTCAGCGCAAGCTGCTGGAGATGGCCCGTGCCCTCATGGTCGACCCGGACCTGATCATGCTCGACGAGCCGATGGCAGGGGTGAACCCGGCGCTGAAGCAGTCGCTGCTGGGACACGTCAAAGGCCTGCGGGACGAGGGGCGCACCGTGCTGTTCGTCGAACACGATATGGACATGGTCCGCGACATCAGCGACTGGGTCATCGTGATGGCGCAGGGCAAGATCGTGGCGCAGGGACCTCCCCTGGAGGTCATGGCCAATCCCAAGGTCATCGACGCGTACCTCGGCGCCCACCACGACTCCGACCTCAGCGTCGAGGAAGAGGAGGCGCGGCTGGAGAAGGTGCGCGAGAGACTCCAAGCCAAGACCGGTCCACGTGATCGAGAGGACGGAGACCCCCGTGAGTGAACAGTCCCCCGATGCCGACGCCGCTGGCGCCCACGCCCGAGACGCCGAGGGAGCCGTCCTGCGCGCGGACACAGTGGTCGCCGGGTACATTCCCGAGGTCAACATCCTCAACGGTGCCGACCTGTACTGCAGTCCTGGGGAACTCGTCGGAATCATTGGCCCCAACGGCGCCGGCAAGTCGACGCTGCTCAAGGCGCTGTTCGGTCTGGTTCGGATCAGCTCCGGCACGGTGCGGCTCGAGGGCGAGGACATCACCAACCGGCGGCCTGACCTGCTGGTACGCAAGGGAATCGGTTTCGTTCCCCAGACGAACAACGTCTTCCCCAGCCTCACCGTCGAAGAGAACCTGCAGATGGGCGTCTACCAGGCGCCCCGCACCTTCGCCGAACGCTTTGAGTTCGTGACCGACATCTTCCCAGCGCTGGGCGACCGGCGCGGCCAACGCGCCGGGTCGCTGTCGGGCGGTGAACGCCAGATGGTCGCCATGGGACGCGCGCTGATGATGCAGCCCTCAGTGTTGTTGCTCGACGAGCCGTCAGCGGGTCTGTCGCCGGTGATGCAAGACGAGGTGTTCCTGCAGACCCGCAAGATCAACCAGACCGGCGTCTCGATGGTCATGGTCGAACAGAACGCTCGCCGCTGCCTGCAAATCTGCGACCGCGGCTACGTCATGGACCAGGGCCGTAACGCCTACATGGCCTCCGGTGCCGACCTGATGCACGATCCGAAGGTGGTCGAGCTCTACCTCGGGACGCTGGGTCAGGCTTCCTAGCCAAGACGTGGACAATGCGACCCGCCTGGCGTCGCCACTGACGCGCCTCGTCGCCGATCCCTCCTATCGCGTTGCGAATAGGCAACTTTATCGCCTATCGCAGCTCGACCCTGCGAGCCTGCGCCATGGCGGCGCGGTGCGGGTCACGGCTGCGGGGCGGTCGGGGCTCGTTAGCGTAGCTCAGTTCAGTTAGGCCCCCAGATTGCTCCGGGGGCCTAACTGTCGTAACGGAGGCGCGGCGTCAGAC